>CAMKTV010000017.1 GCA_946415785.1 uncultured Solobacterium sp. | reverse complement strand
CCCTTATTCTTTTCTTTAGGGATAATATTATGATCTAAAATCTCTAAAGAGCCACTGCTAGGTAAAAGTAAAGCATTGAGGTGTTCAACAAGGGTTGATTTACCAGAGCCTGTTTCGCCAATAATAGCTGTAATTTTACCTTCTACAAGCTCTAAATTAATATCATCAAGGGCCTTATGAGCATAAGGCATACCTTCATCATATATATAACTTAATGATTTGAATTTGATTGCCATAACTCTTTAGCCATTCCTTTTAAATCTTTATGTTTTAATTTAATATTATTCTTCTTAAATGCTTCCACAACCTTTAAATTGAAAGGTATATCTAAGTCTATCTTTCTTAATTCTTCTGGATTATTAAATACTTCACTAGCTTTACAATATTTAAAAATCTTACCTTTATTTAACACAAGACAATTATCACAATGTAAAACTTCTTCAATATCATGAGTAATAGAAATAATAGTGAACTTACCTGAATCATGTAAAGAATTGATCAGATCTTTAATATCTTTCTTGCCTTTTGGATCTAACATTGAAGTAGCTTCATCAAAGATTAAGATTTCTGGTTTCATTGCCATAACGCCCGCAATAGCTACTCTTTGTTTCTGGCCACCAGATAAAGCAGTAGGTTCTTTATCAAGAAATTCTTTTAAACCAACACGGTCAGCATATTTATTAATAATATCTTCCATTTCATTAGATGGTACTCTTTTATTCTCTAAACCAAAGGCAATATCATCTCTTACAGTTGAACCAATAAACTGATTATCAGGATTTTGAAAGACAATACCTAATTTCTTTCTTATTTCAAAGATATTCTCTTCATTTATCTTTAAGCCGTCAATGATTATTTCACCCTTTTTAGCTTCCAATAAGCCAGCCATAAGTTTAGCCAAGGTTGATTTACCTGAACCATTAAGACCAATAATACATGTATAAGTACCCTTTTCAATATTAAAAGATAAGTCATCAAGGACCAGATTATTCTCTATATATTCAAAAGATAAGTTCTTAACTTCTAGAAAACTCATAACTATAATATTATACAATGTTTTATAAAAGTTATTTAACAATGAAAAATAATCAATTTTTTAGTAATATAATAGTGGTAGAAAAAAGGAGAATAATTTATGCCATTAGTAACAACTAAAGAAATGTTTAAAAAAGCTTATGAAGGTGGATATGCAATTGGTGCTTTCAATGTAAACAACATGGAAATCATCCAAGGTATTACAGAAGCAGCTAAAGAATGCAATGCCCCTGTTATCCTTCAAGTTTCAAAAGGCGCAAGAGCTTACGCCAACAGAACTTATCTAATTAAATTAGTTGAAGCAGCAGTAATTGAAACTGGACTTCCAATTGCGCTTCACTTAGACCACGGTGATAGTTTTGAAACTTGTAAAGAATGTGTAGATGATGGATTCACATCAGTTATGATTGACTGCTCAAGTAAACCACTTGAAGAAAACATCGCTATTACAAAACAAGTAGTAGAATACGCACACGCTCATGGTGTTGTAGTAGAAGCAGAACTAGGAACACTAGCAGGTGTTGAAGATGATGTTAAAGTATCAGCTGAAGATTCATCTTATACAAAACCAGAAGATGTTGAAAGATTCGTAAAAGAAACTGGATGTGATTCATTAGCCATCGCAATCGGTACATCACATGGTGCTTATAAGTTCACTCCTGAACAATGCACAAGAAATGAAAAAGGTATCTTAGTACCTCCTCCACTACGTTTTGACATTTTGGAAGAAGTATCTAAGAGACTTCCTGGCTTCCCAATCGTTCTACATGGTTCATCTTCAGTTCCTCAAGAATATGTAAAGATGATCAATGAAAACGGTGGTAAGATGCCAGATGCTGTAGGTATTCCAGAAGAACAATTAAGAGAAGCATCTAAGATGGCTGTATGTAAGATTAATATCGACTCAGATTTAAGACTTGCAATGACTGGTACAATTAGAAAATTCATGGCTGAACATCCAGACAAATTTGACCCAAGAGAATATTTAAAACCAGCAAGAGCTAACATCAAGGAATTAGTAAAACATAAAATCGTTGATGTATTAGGCTGTGACAATAAAGCATAATTAGGTAAGAAGATGAAATCTTTAGTAGCATATTTCTCATATGTTGGTCAGACTGAATTAAATCGTCAAATAGTTGAAATCGAAAAAGGTCATACTGAAATAGTAGCTGAAAAGATCGCTAAATTAACTAATGCCGATTTATATAAGATTGAACCAGCTATCGCTTATCCAAAAACCTATGCTGATATCGTCAATGTCGTAAGAAAAGAAAATGAAGAAAACCCAAAGGTTGAAATCAAGAACCTGTTAGAAAACATTAACGACTATGACACTGTCTATATTGGCTTCCCTATCTGGTATAGAACATACCCTAGAATCATTGCATCATTTTTAAGCAATTATGATTTCGCTGGTAAAACAGTTAAACCATTCTGTACAAATGATGAAGGTTCATTCGGTATTGCCCTACTTGAACTTAATTCACAACTTAAAGGTGCAACAATTAAACCAGGACTAGCAATACATGGAAGTGAAGTAGAAAAGAGCCAAGATAAAATAGAAGCTTGGGTAAATCAATAGTTATCTAAATAAAAGACAATCAGCACATAAAACTGATTGTCTTTTTTAATTATCGTTTATTTTATAATCTTTAATTATTAATTTCGCCCAATTTTTTAATTTGTTCTTCAGAGGCAATTTTTAAAGCAAATGAGTATGCATCATTTAAAAACTCTCTTTCATTATTCAGGTTGTTTTTGAAATGATCATATATATAATCAATGCCGCCTAAAACGTAACTATGTAAAACTTTAAGATTTTCTTGAACTGCTGTTTTATCGTCGTCCATTTTAAACGCTCTATCTATTAGTTGTTCACTACTTAAATCACTATCTTCATCTGCTAACAAAACCAATCTATAAACAAACTCACTATCTTCGTAGTGATCATTCATAACAGCTCCAGGAACATTCGCAGAATCGGTTGATTCATTTATAGGAGTTGCTTTTTTGCCGTTGAGAACTCCTACCATAGCAGCAACAATGTACATATCGTAATAATTCTTAAATAGCGCATTTTTATTATTGCCTCTATCAGAACATAACGACTTTAATTTTGTAGCGTGATCTCCTCTAATTCTATAATCTTGCCAATTCATTATTTATACTCCTTCTTTGTGATAAATGTTTCATGATCAGATTTTTTCTCTAAAACATAAAATGCTCCAACTCTATCTTTCACATTTTTTTCAGCATAGCTCCAGTCTTTTTGCATAACCACTAGAATTGTTTGTTCTGCAACTTGTGAAATCAGTTTTCCTATTGCTGGAACATGATTTTCATCTGCTTGAGAAAAAGGAGCATCAAGCACTAAAGGGTATGGTTCAGAAGTCATAAAATCATTCTTTCCTGATTTTTTGTTTCTTGCCATTTCAACTAGTCCTGCTACAAATGCAAAATTTTTTACCGTTTCTAACCCTGGAGAAGTTCCTGTACTTATGCGATTACCATTAATTTCATCATAAAGCTTGATGCTATAATCTGGCTGTATTTCTACCGTTCTCTTTCCACTATACATTGCGTTAAAGTATTGGCTTACATGTTTTTGCAAATCATCTTGAATCGCTTTCACGTTGTCAGCGTACTCCTCATCAATTTTGCTTACTGCTTCTAATGCATAATCGTAATACTTAGACATTCTTGACTTTTGAGCTCTTTGTTTTTTGTATTTCTGTCTTAAAGCATCATATTTTGCTTTCTCATTGTTAAACATGCTTAGTCGAGTCTTGCTCTGTCCTATTTCTTCCGTAATCTCTTGCAATTTTGCGAAGTACATTTTTTCTTTATCTTTTATTCCTTTTGCTTCAGGATATTTTGAAACAAGAGCTTCATTAATCTTATTCTTTTCCTCAAATTCAACTAACATTTGTTCATTTTCACGAATGTTTCTAAGATGTGTTTGCAAATCAACAAGGTACGTGTCGGCTGCTTTTTTAAGCGCATTTATATAAGATCTATAGCCTTTTATTTCTCCATCTATTCTATTTGGAGGAACCAGTTTTGTAATCCTCATTAGCTCATTGTAAACTTCATCGTTATCACAAAACTCTCGTCCGCAAATACACTTATGACGCTTTATAATTTCTTCAATTGTTTTTGTCGTTATATTTGAATAAGTTTCGATATCGTCTTTTTTTTCATCTAGAATCTTTAAAACTCTGTTGGATAATCGTTGGGAATAAAAAGCAACCGATCTATCGTTAAATATGTCCAAAAACATTTTTTTATTATCTTCAATCGATTTTTTTAAGTTAGTTATAATACGATTATTCTCTTCTATATCTTTCTGTGATGCTGATATTTTCTCAATGTCATATTTAATCAAAAGTTCTTTTTGTTCGTTGTACATTTTTAAGTATTTTTTATATTGAATTTCGAGTTCTTCTATTTTGCTAGAAGTAATTTCAATATTATTTATTGCTTGATTATATAAATTGTTATATTTTATATAGTTCTCATCAGTTTCTCCTGCACTATCACTTATATCAAATTCTTTAGCTGCATTATTCAAATACTTTTTTGCTTTTTCTAAAGCATCCAAACCCATAAATTTTTTTACAGAATCTGATATGTTTTTCTTTTTGCCTAGATTTTCAATTCTTTCTCCCCAGAAAAAGAAGTATTCAGATAAATCTTCAGGAAGTATTGAATTAATCACATCATTGTTTTTATAAGACTCAATAGGCAATGAATTGCCAAATTCATCTATTACATAAATATCGAACTTATTGTTATCTTCTTTAACACCTTGATTCATTCCGAAATTTTTGTAAATTCTTTTACGACTTATTAAGTATTCTTTATCTTCATGAATAAGATTAATATTTACAGAAACTACTGCTGTTGATGATGGATTACTATGTGAAAGCTCATCTTTTTTAAGAACGTTAATAAGCTCGTCACCTTCATCAAAATTCTCTTTTCCATATAGACACCAAATAAAAGATTGAACAATTGTTGTTTTTCCACCCGTGTTCACACCAGTAATCACTGTAACGTTTTTATCGCTATCAAGAGTAAAACTAATATGTTGTTGACCATAATACTGACGGAAATTTTGCAAGTCTAATGATTTAATCAGCATTTTCATCTACCTCCATCTTAATAATCTCTTTTACTCTCTCAATCATTTCACCATCTTTTTTTGGTTTTACTAGTTTCATGTTTTCAGATGTCTCTCTCTTCACTCTTTGCAGAATAATTTGTACAACTTCTTCCTTATTCATTGTCGGCACTCCTTTCAAAAATAAAGCTATAAGCCATCTCTATATCATTAATAAGTTCTTCTGTATCTATTAAATTCTCAGATAGTTTTCCAAAATCATAAGCTCTTTTTAATTCTCTACATATTAAACCAAGATCTCTATCTGTATCCATGTATTTGTCAATTTTATTGAGTTCTCTAGGCAGAGTAATATAATCAAATATTTCTGCATAATCTTTTCCTTCAAATTTTCTTAATACTCGACCTCTTCGCTGAATGTATTCTTTTGGATTTGTGCTACTTGCTAATATAAAAACCGTTTTAATACTTGGAATATCTACGCCCTCATCTAAACATCTAATAGCTACCATAGCTTTGATATCTATGCCTTCGTCAAAAGCTCTCGCAATACTCATTCTTTTTTCTGCTGATTCTTCCGAAGTGAATTTTGAAACGTTCATTCCTAACTTGTTATGAAGATTTAATTCAACTTTTTGCAATTGTGTTATTTCTTCTGATAAAGGATGTTTTTCTTGATAATCACAATCAACAGCTGTTGTTGCGCCACAATAAACAAGCATATGATTCTCGTTTTCGAGTTTATAATCCCTAATAGTTTCTATCAATTTTTCAATCTTCTGATCACAGCCAGCAACTATTCTTGCTCTTTTAATTAAATAGATTTCAGCCTTTTTGTCATATGTTATTGTGCCATCTTTTTCTTTCCTTATGTACTTTTGTATAATATCTGATAATTCATTATACTTTTCAAGCTCTTGTTCATTGAGATACACAGGAATAGGATGATAGTGATAAGGAGTTAATTTCTTGTCCTCGTATATTGCTTGTCTAAGGGTATAAATAATGCATTTTTCACCGAAATAATTGTATAAGGAAGCAGTTCCAAAAGCGTCGTTGTGTCTATCAATAGTGGCTGATAAAGCAAGACGATATTTGAATCTGTTATCTAGTTTATTTAATAATCTGTTAGTTCCTAAATTATGTGCTTCATCAGCAATAATTAACATGTCTCTTTCTACATTATCTAACTGTTCTGTAACAAATTTTGATGCAAAACTATCATTAGTGGTTATTAAGCAAAAATAATCAGTTAGCATATTGTTATAATCGAATACCGCTTGTTTCAACCTGTTTTTCCAATCCCTCTGAGGAGATGTTGAATATCCGATGACATACCTAAAACCAAATCCATCCAAGTCTCTACACCATTGATCTACTAAATGTTGGTACGGACACAGTATAACAATTCCCATTTTGTGGTTTTTGTCTTCTAGCAATGTGACTGCCGATTGAAGCGCAGCAATAGTTTTTCCTGCCCCTGTACACATGTCATAAATTCCGACATAATTATTATTTTTCCAATTTACTATTGCTTTTTCTTGATAAGGCCGCAATTCTTTTATATATGCCGGAAGTTTTGGATATTTTTTTTCTGGCATTTTAAATTGTTCTTTATCAATATTCCAGTTTATTCTAGGTTTTTTATATTTTGTTATTTGTTTTTTCAAATCGTCTGGAAAATCTATTACTTCAACAGTTGGATCTTCGTTATTCCAAAACTCTTCAAACATGTTCTTCTTTGAAATAGCTCTAGAATAATCATCGAAATTAGTGAATACATCTATATGCTCTGGATTTTTCATCAAACCATTAAGTGACTCGTTCATTGATCCACTAAAAGCAACAAAATAAATTCCATCAGAAATAATTCCGATTTTTGTATGAAAAATTGATGTTTCAGATTCATCAATTGTTAAAGCGATTTTAATTTCTAATTGATTATCTTCAATCATGTGTGCAAGCATATTTAAACGTTCTTGTTCAAAATAATCATCTGTTTTTATCTCATAATGAGATAAATAATTCTTAATTACATCTTTTCTATTCTTAAGCCCTGTTTTTATTGCAATAATATCCTCTTCAGAGAGCTCTGGTGAACAAACGATTCTTATCTTTCCTCCGTTTTGTATCATTTTAGAAATTCCTCGCGTTAGCACAACTAAAGATGTTGAAGAAAAATAGCCAACTGCTCTATCATAACTCTTAGCTTCCGACAAAGCTGGAATTAAAAAATCTTCAACTACATTGTCTACTGGCGATTTGTACTCCTGTTTGAATCTCATTCCTAATAACATGTTTAAAACGTTCTCATTGCATTTATAAGACTATCAATTTCTTCTTTTGTATTAAAAAAGTTTAAACTAATTCTAACTGTTCCGTTATACTTAATTGAGTCGATAAAATCATGAATATATGGTGCGCAGTGATATCCACTTCTAACACATATGCCAAATTCATCAGATAGTATTTGGCCGACATCGTTTGAATCGTATCCTTCTATTGATAAGCTAACAATTCCAAATACTTTCTTATTATCAGGAAGGTACATGTGAACCTTTTCTAATAAAATCAATTCTTTTATTAAATAATCTGTTAAATCCAATTCGTGTCTATAAATATCGTTTTCTTTTAACCAATCAATACTTGTATTTAATCCGCTAATCGCTACGATATTAGCGCTTCCAGATTCATATTTATAAGGCATCTTTGATGGCATGTTTGGATTTAAAGAATCTGATCCAGTTCCACCAAATTTTGTTTCGATTAAGTCGTCGTCTTTAAGTTTTATGAAGCCAGCTATGCCAAAAGACGCATATAGTGATTTGTGCCCTGCAAAAACTACATAATTAGTGTTTTCTATATTTGGGTTTAAAATGCCATAGCTCTGAGCACAGTCTAATACATTTATTGAATTATATTTAGAAGATAATCCAAATATTTCTTCATACGGAACTTGAAAACCCGTAACATTTGAAACATGAGATACGAATACCGCTTTTGGCCTATTAACCGCAAAATCACTTTTAATCTTATCTATAATAGGCTCCCACGTTTTTTTGTTGAACGGCAATATGACGATTTCAAAATCTATTTTCTTTTGTAAATTCTTTAATGGTCTAACTACAGCGTTGTGTTCAAACGGCGAAATATATACATAGTCTCCTTTTTCAATTGAAATACCATTTATAATCATATTCAAGCTTTCTGTAGCTGAAGATGTAAAAATAACTCTATTAAAATCACAATCAACAAAAGAGGCAACTTTTTTTCTTGTATCTTCAATAATCTCAAAAGCTTTTCTGCTTTCATCATATTCTCCTCTACCAGCATTAAAAGCGTTTCTATTTGCGTTATCAAGAACTTTATAGACACATTCTGGTTTTGGATATGTAGTAGCTGCGTTATCTAAATAAATCATTTGATAATCTCCTTTAACAGTTGAGAAAGAATAGCAGCTTTTTCTTCATTTGATACAGATTCATTAAATTCATTGAATGCATCTTCAATCTGATTCTTTAACAATTCTCCCATTGCTGATAGTTCATCGCCGTTTTCGTTGTCTTTAACGACATCCACACTGTTCACTAATTTTCTTTTTGGAATATCTACAATCATTCTTGATAATTGTTCTAGCATTGTACCTGATAAATCTTTTTCCCAATCTGTTATTTCAATTTTAAATAATGATTTAGAAATGCCGTTTAAATAATATGAATCATCAAAAGAGTTTTCCTCAAATATTCTAACAATTTGTTTTTCTTTATCTTCTAAGAAACGATCTTTAGCTTTGGATTTCAATAGCCATGATTTAAACACGTTATGTAAACTGGCTTTGTTACTTTCTCCAAAACATTTCTTAATTTCTTTACATAGTTTTATTTCGTATTTTTTAATGGTTTTATTAGCAAAATCACGATTTTCTCTTAAAAAGCTAATAGTTTCTTTATATTTGCTATCAAAAATACCTGGTAATTTCTTTATCAACGTTTCATGAGAATTTAGATTATATCCGTAGAATAGATTCTTAATATTGATAATCTTTTCGTCCAAATCTAAGTAGTTATTATTTTCTGTTGAATTCTTAATAATCTTTGGCATACTCAAAATCCATCTTTGAATCTCGAATGTGATATTTACTATATTTTTTCTGTAATCACCTAAATCAATTAATCCATAAAGCTTTAATAGGTCTTTGATATACTTGTCTCTTTCCTTAATTCCAATTTCACTTTCAAAATAATATTTGCTAGGATTTTCAATTGCTTTAGCAATATTTTCAGCACTTAAATAAATCTCTTTGTTTTCAAAATAACATATGATTTGTGAACCATTCGTGTTAATTGCATACGCAATCAATAACGTAATAACACCTTTTCTAATTCCGTATGGTGGCTCTCTTAATTCGCTTATTAGTTTATCAATTGATTTTCTTGCATTATTTGTCTTAACTAAAAATTCTTTAATTAAATTAACTGATGGGGTTATAGTATCGTTTTCATTTAAACAATTAAAAACAGATCTCTCAGGACTAGTTTCTGATTTGCTTTGGATATCTCTAAGATTGTTATCTAAAAACATATTAGCAACATAATTTCTTGCTTTAATATACTGTTGCGAAACGGTTTCTTTATTAATCATTTCTAAGTTTATAACTGGAGAATACTCAAATTCTTTTTCCATTACTTCATTTAATGCGATATTAAAATCTTTTGAATCATATTTATTAATAATTTTAATGTTTTTAGAGAAGAAAACACCTAATGCAATTTGTGTTTCTGTTTTTTTATCCTCAAACATTAACTGCAATTCTTCTTTTTCGTCTTTTGACAAACCGCTTTCTTTTAATAAATCTTTAATAGTAGTTAGTCTAAACAACTCATTTATTAATTCTGGCTTTAGTTCAGCTTCAATCATTCTCAGAATTACACGTTCATTATAATTTATTTTCTTATAAATACTTTTTATATTCTTTTTGTTCACACCGTACACATTAAAGACTATGCCATCGCAAAAATACTTTTCAAAATATGGTTTAAATGAAACCAACTCTTTCAATTCACTAAATGAGATGAATAATTCTTTATAAAATCTGGTAATTTTTTTATCCGTATTATATTTTCTAGGTATGAAATAATCTGAAAAAATATCGTTTAATATAGAAGATGTTTTGAAAGATTTTCTATTTTTATCAAGAGCAAGGCTAATCCTTTCATTCATTTCTTTGCTTCCAGTTACAGATATGTCATAACAGTCATTATATAAATACTTCTTCAGAATCCCATTTTCGCAAAGTATATTTAATTCAGCAACAGTATCGTTTAAAGGAGCTGCAATTGCTTTTGCTATGACTTCTTTTGTAGAAGGCAGTTTATTTTGATCAGCAATTAATCGGATTATTGCCAAAGCTTTTATTATTCTTTTAGAAAGCACAGTTTCCGTTTTATCTAACGAAACTCTTGTTCTATAACTTAACGAACGAATATCTTCATCTTCTGAATTCTCTATAATTGAAGAAAAATAATCATATAACTGATCAACATTAAATAACCCATTATTATTTTTCTTAATAAAACTAGCCATACTAAGCGGGCTTGAATCGGCAATGAAAGTAAACAATGTACGCTCGTTTTGAGCAATTAATTCAGATACTTGGATAGCGGCATACGATGTGTATGGATTTAAAGGGAAGCACTCCTTACATACAATATCGCTATCTTCATCATCAAATAATCTATAGTCGTCATAAACATAGCTAAATTGTTTTTTATTGCTTTTGTACGCTTCATTAAAACCGCTTTCTTTTTTTAATGTTAATGCGATTATTTGATAATTCTGATTAAGGCTTCGATTAAATTTTAGTTCTTTAAAACGTCCCTCGACTGTTTTAAAAGCATTTACCACGTCTGTTCTTTTGCCTCTATAATAACTATTCAAAGATTTATGAGTAATACAACATAAGTGAATCTGTTCTTTATCAGAACGAGTAGCTATTTCTGCAAAGTCTTGAAGAAGTTTTAAGTCTTTTGTTAATTTATTATTTTCGGCAGAAATAAATTTGCTGAATTCATCAAAAACAACAAAAATTCCGCTATATCCATATTCTTTTAATTTATGTGAAATGTCTTTATAGTTTTTCACTATATCATCGCACGCAAAAGGATTAAATTCTAATGCGGTTTTGTTAATACAATTATAAAGTTTAGTGAATTCATCATAGCCTTCTTCTGAATAATCGAGCAATTTATCTTTAAGCTTATTTAGCTTTATATTATTAACCTTTAGGCATGTTTCTAAGACTTTATCTTTTGTTTCTTTTGAATCTTTTTCCCATTTTTCTATAACATTAATAGCTATCTCATAGGCTGTATTAGGAAAAATGCTTTCACATTCAGCATTCTTCAAAGCTTCTTTTAAAGCAACATTAAAAGCCTGATTTAAATGATAGTAATTTGAATTAATAATAACTGGTAATAAACGAACATCATTCTTTTTAATCTCTATGATTTTATTTGATAATTTTTCATCGATACTTTTGACTTTTTCAATAAAGCATTTCACATTATCGTTGTCATAAGGCAAAGATAAAAGTTGAATCAAACTTAGAATCAAATATGACTTTCCTTTCCCATAAGGCCCTTCAAGAATTGTTGATCGATTAATTTTGTTATTCTCTATACTCTCAAAATAATACCTAAACAATTCACAAGCATCACTAGTCGGTATATATTTTGATAATTTATCATCATTAAAAAGATCATATTCTATGTTTACAGAATTTTTAAATGATTCGTTAATTTTAATAAAATCAGAATACATCACCTATTCTCCCTTGAAGAATTCGTTAAAAATATCTTCAACATTCATTTTATTCTTTAAATAAATCATATTTAAACCAGCAGTTCTATTAACTGTAATCAAATTATTTCTGCCCATTTCATTTATAAAAGAATAAACCAGATTTCTATCTAAATTAAAAATTTTAGATGGAGAGTTATTTAATTCAATTAAGCTATCAATATTAATATCTTCAAGTTCATTTTCCTCAAGGCATTTTAATAAGCAATAGTATACATTTAAGTAATTAATGGTTTTTGCAGAAGGATTTTCAAAAGAGAAGAATTTTCCTTCTTTTTTTAGTAGTTGCAACCTACTTAGTACACAAGCCGAATTGTCTTCTGGATTTTCACCTTTAGAATTTAGATAAGTTCTTTCGAAAGCAAATACATCATCTTTTACAAGATTGAAATTTGACATGTCTAAATCGTTCTCTTTCATATAGTTCTCTACTAATGATACTAAGTATTCAGTTTCAAATTTCTTAGTTTTATATGAATTAAAAATTATATTAAATACTGGTAAATCTTCATAATTAGTAGCTAAATTTGCTTGTATCATCCAAAGAGTAAAGTCTCTTTCTAAATATCTATCATATTTTCTTATGGCTTTGCCAAAAGATGTCAGTTCATTCTTGTCATTAATAATTCCAGAAGCGATTAGCCAAAATCTTAAACTTTTGACCATATTGGCTCCTATACCTAATGTTTTAACACCTTCAGCTTTGCCAAATAATAGTTTTTTATTATCACTATCAAAAGCAGATATTGCTTTTTCAATCCAACCTTCTCTAATTACAAAACTTTCGTGTCTTTTTAATCTTAATTTTGTCTTCATTATTAACCTTTTTTGATTCTCAGCACTTTTTTCATATAACATCCACTGTCAAAATGTTTTACACATTCAAGACAACCAACACATTTGTTCTCGTTGATAATATATTTTATTTTATCATTAGAAACATTACCTTTTTCAGTATTTATAACTTTCAAAGCATCAAATTGACATACGCTTTGGCAGGCTGAACACCCAATACAAGTTTGATATTTTGTAATTTGTGCTTTTATGTAGTTTTCTTGATTAGCTTTGCTATTAAATTGTTTGTTTTTACCTACTATCGATATTTTTAAGTCGCTCTTCCCGGTACGCCCAGAAATCTTCAACAATGGTTGGTTACTATGTTTGTCTAACACATAAACTTCATGCAATCTTTTATTGCCAATATTAAAATCAAGTTTACCAAATGGTTTAAACAGCGTATACAAACTATCATCTATTGGCCTAGATAAAGAAAAATTATACGCATTTTCTTCAAGCACACAAGGAGTAAAATTAACAATCGTATTTTTACTTATGTCTAAACCGTTGCCACCTTGTCTAGCTTTCCAGTTTCCTTGGTCAACATATTCTTTCCAATCTGATTTTCCAACTTTTTTTGCATAATCATAAAGTATGTTATAAAACTTTTCATATTCATTAGGCATATATATACTCGATAAGTAAGCAGACCATCCTGAATTATTAGGACAACACCAACAACCTACTCTTGAAAAGCCTTGTTTGTAAGCATCGTTAAAATCTATTTTTTTTGTTAAGATGTATAGCCAAACATCAAAATCAATCCAATCAATTATTGGAGAAGCAACTGCTTGTTTTTTAATCTTTGAATCACTAGAATCTCTATCATATTTACTTCTTGATTTTGATTCATTTCTTCTTATACCTTGGAAACTCAGAATTCTTGTTCTATTCTTAAAGATTGATTCTATTTTTCTTGTTATTGCTCCTGTTTTGAAAACAGTACAACACCATCTCATTACTCTACTTGGTGGCCCTATCACTTCACATAGATTATTAAAATCTTGATCTTTGTTTTTAGCCACAAGGAGAGGAGTACTTTTGTGATTTGTTTTAAACCTTTCGATATAATCTTTAGTTGTTGGATACTCAAGCGTAGTATCGCCGTAAATATGAGGAATACTTTCCGTTGATAAAGCGTTCATAACTAAAGAACTAACAACTGTTGAGTCTTTACCTCCACTAAAAGAAACAAACATTTCATCATTGTTCCAATTATTTGATTGTTGTTTTATATAGTCAATAGCTTCAGCTTCTATTCTATTCAATCTTGATGAATTTATTTTTATAAACTCTTTAATAAAACTTTCGTTTTCAAAATCATCTTCATAAGATTTATTCTCTTTATTGTATTTGTTTAATTGATTTATGACGCTTTTTGAGTCTATTTTACTTAAATCCTTAAAAGACACTCTTACTTTTGCACCATCAACAATGTAACAATTAGAACCATTATTCCATACAGATTTTCCAGCAAAAGCCATTGGCTTGTTTAATAACACTTCAATTAGTAGTCTTTCTTTAGGAAAAACTGGTCGGATATCACTACAAATTGGTTCACATTTTTCATCATCTACAAATTGAAAAAAACTAGGTGTATTGTGTTCTTTAGACCAATAAATGGTAGAACCTTCTAAAACAGTTCTACCTCCGCATACTGGACAAACACTTGTTTCACATTCTAGATTATCGCAATTTGGACATTTGTAATTAATCATATCTAATCAAATCGTAAAATAAACACTAATATTATTATATAAATAATAAGTGACATTTTTTATGCCAACTCATTTATTTCTCATCAATAAGCACAACAGCTTGTGCTATAGCACCTTGTCCTTGCCCTACAAAGCCTAGTCCTTCGCTACAGGTTGCTTTGACATTTATTTGTTTAATATCGATATCTAGTGTATTAGCGATATTGTTTCTCATCTGTTCAATATACGGTGCTAGTTTTGGTTTTTCAATAATAACTAAACTATCAATATTGATTACTTTATAGTTATTTTTATCTAATAATTCTTTTGTATGTGCTAATAGTTTTAAAGAAGAAATATCTTTATATTTAGAATCATTATCAGGAAAATGTTTGCCTATATCTCCTAATCCCAAAGCCCCTATTAATGCTTCTATGATGGCGTGTAATAATACATCTGCATCACTATGTCCTAATAAACCTTTCTCAAAAGGAATCTTTACGCCACCTAAAATAAGATCTCTTCCTTCAACTAAACGATGAATATCTTGTGATTGTCCTATACGCATCATATATTTACCTCACTAATACTATCTACTACTCTATATCCTGACTTTAATAATGTTTCTTTATCTTGATGGCCTTTGGCAATAAGAATACAGTCAATGCCCATTTCTCTTGCGACTTCTGCATCATGCAAGCTATCACCAAATAAGATACAGTCTTCTTTATTTTTATCTTTGATGAAGGCTAGTCCATTTTCTAATTTAGAATGGGCATAAATATTATCTAGTCCTATTATTTCATCAAAATACTGATATACTCCTAGTTCTTTTAATTGTTCAATTAAATGATCTTTCATTGAAGCACTTAAGACAATATTCTTATTTCCTGCTTCATGATTTTTAATTAGAAAGTCAACTATTCCTTCATGTACATTACAGCGTTTTCGATTAGAAACATAATGATTCATCCAATATTGGCCAACTTCATGCCAATTAAGAACATCAAAGTCAAAACCTACATTTTCATAATATTTCTTTATAGGAAAAGTAAAAACTTTATAATATTCTTCTAAATCTAAAGGACCTCTATCCAGATATTTATCAATAGTAAGATTAATAGCTTCCACACTGATATCTAAATCATCTACTATTGTTCCATTAAAATCAAAGATAACATACTTCATCTTTATAATTTTATAATAAAAGACGCACATTTATTGTGCATCTTTATTAGTTTTTTAAATAATTACTATTTCTCTACATGGACATTAAATGTAGGTGATTGAACAAAGAATGAACTGCCATCTGAATAAGTGAAATATACTGGAATATCTACTGTTTCATATACAGCGCCTGCAGCTTCAATATTGCCTGCACCATCATTTATTAATGCTGAAGTATATGCAGTATGGAATTCTACATATGTTGTTACATCAGTTTTATTTACGACAAAGTCATAACATGCGATATGAGTTGCCTTAAATGGAATCTTTGCGTGTGAGCCTGCTTGTACACTTACATTGTTCTGCATTTCAAAGACTACTGTTTCACCTTCTACACATATTGAACAATTAGCGCTTTTTTCTCCAGCTTTAATTGTAATTGTTGCCACACCCGGTGTTATGCCTTTTACAATGCCTTTATCACTTACTGTCACAACACTATTATCACTAGATATATATTTAACTTCACTTGTGGCATTATCTGGTTTTAATGTAACAGTTAAGATGTTTGTAGCATCTACATATAATTTCATACTTGAAGGAGCAACACTTACTTCACTTGCTTCAACGGTTTTAGCTTTAGTTTCAAATTTAATTTCTTTTGTAATCTTTCCACAAGTAATATGAATCTTTGTGACCCCTGGTTTTTGAGCAGTTACATTGCCTTCGTTGTCAACCTTTACAACATTTTCATCATCTGATTTAAATATTAATTCATCTGTTGTATCTTCAGGTGAGACAGTTATAGGAAGTTTCCATGCGCCTGTTCCTTCATAGGCATAGAAACTGTTATATTCAGAATTGATAGAAACACATGGAATATCACCATCTATAAATATAGCCTCTACTACTGAACCATTAACAGCACTACTTAATGGTGCTTCCTTACCATCAACTTTCCATCCTTTAAAGACTTTGCCGTCTTTTCCAATTGGGTTACTTACTTCTGGTACTTCATCACCTTCCCATTCTAATTGATATGTCTGTCCTTCAATTACAATTGAACAGACATTTAATTTTGTATAAATCGCTTTTAAAGTAAACGATTCTTTTACTGGTAAATCAAAATCATAAGTTTGGCCATTAAGCTGCCACTCAATCAATTCTTTACCATCTTTAACAGGATTATTAGGTTTAACTACCTTATCACCTTCATTTACATTTTGTGCTTCAATAAAAGTACCGCCATCACTGTCAAAATTGATGATGTAGCTAGATTTCTTTGTGCATGCACTTAAAGATAAAACAAGAAATAACAGAACTAATATTATTTTTTTCTTCATTTCAGTTACCTCCAATTTTATTATAAACAAATAATGAAAAATAAGCGTGTTTACACGCTTATTAAATAATGATTTATTTATATATTATGCTTTATTTTTCTTTAATAAAGATAAGATTAAGGCGCCAACAATTGACCCTACAAGCAAGGCAGCTACATACCATACAGGATTAGATATAACAGCTACTACCCATAAGCCGCCATGAGGTGCAGGCGACATACATTTAAAGGCAGCAGATATAGCACCAGCTATTGCTGAACCAATAATACAAGATGGCAATACACGAATTGGATCGCCAGCAGCATAAGGAATGGCGCCTTCAGAAATGAATGATAAGCCCATGATATAGTTAACAACACCAGCTTTTCTTTCTTCTGAAGTCCATTTCTTCTTAAAGAAAGTAGTTGATAAAGCAATTACTAGCGGAGGTACCATACCACCAACCATAACAGAAGCCATGATAATCTTGCCAGCATCACCACCATTTGCCAACATACCTGTGCCAAATACATAAGCAGCTTTATTAACTGGTCCTCCCATATCAACTGACATCATACCACCAACGATTGCTCCTAATAAAATAAGATTAGTTGTGCCCATTGAATCTAATAAATTAGTAATACCGATATTAATACTAGACATTAATGGATTTACTGCAAACATGATGACACCAATCAAGAAGATTCCTGATAATGGATAAATTAATACAGGTTTAAGTCCTTCTAATGAATCAGGAAGTTTATCACATAATTTTTCAATTCCAAGTGTTAAATAACCACCGACAAAACCAGCTAATAATGCACCTAAGAAACCTGCAGATACTAGTGGTACTTCAGAATTGAACAAATGAGCGAATGAATAACCAACATTAGCAAATGCACCACCGACAAAACCAACTACAAGCCCTGGTCTATCAGCAATACTCATGGCGATATAGCCAGCAAGAATTGGCAACATAAAGCCAAATGCTTCACCGCCTATTGTCTTAAAGAAAGCAGCTATTGGTGTATTACTACCAAAATTAGCTGGATTGATTGCTTGATTATCTACCAAGAAGGCAATCGCAATCAATATACCACCGCCCACAATAAACGGAAGCATATGTGATACACCATTCATTAAATTCTTATAAATTGTGTGCCAAATAGAATCTTTTTGATCACTTTGTTTAACTTCAACTTTCTTGTTTGTTTCATAAACAGGAGCTTCATTATTTATGATAGATTTGATTAAAGCTTCTGGTTCATTGATGCCTTTTGAAACATTAGTAATCAATACCTGTTTACCATTGAATCTGCTTAATTCAACATTTTTATCTGCAGCGATAATGATGCCTTTAGCATTTTTAATTTCTTCATCAGTTAAGACATTCTTAGCACCAACCGAACCTTGTGTTTCAGCTTTTAATCTAATGCCCATTTCTTTAGCTTTCTTTTCAAGGTTTTCAGCTGCCATATATGTATGAGCGATGCCTGTAGGACAAGCAGTTACAGCTAAGATTTCAGGATATTCATTGTTCTTTTCTTCTTCTTTTTTCTTTTCATTTTCTAATTTAATGTTTTCAGCTGAATCAATTATTTCTAATACTTCATCAGCGCTCTTAGCACTCTTTAATGCTTTGACAAATTCAATATCAGTCAATAAAGTAGCTAAACGAGATAATACTTCCATATATAAGTTATTTGAATCTTCTGGTGCTGCAATCATGAAAATGATATTGGCTAAAGAGCCGTCTACCGATCCAAAATCAACACCTTCTGGAATTCCTAAGTACGCCAAGCCGGCTTTTTTAACAGCACTAGTTCTAGCGTGAGGTATTGCAATACCATCGCCCATTCCAGTAGTGCCTTCCTCTTCTCTTTTTAGAATTGCTTCTTTATATCTTCCTTTGTCAACTACATTTCCAGCTTCAAAATGTAGGGCTATTAATTCGTCAATTGCTTCATTTTTACTCTTAGCCTGACTGCCAATTTTGATAGCCTCTTTCTTTAAAAGTTCTCTAATTTGCATTGTGTTCCTCCTTCAATACTTTATCAATTAGATTTTCAACTTCTTCTTTTTTCGCTAATTCAATAGAAAAGGCACTTGCAGATCCAGTGCACAATCCTTTAATAAAGGCATCATGGTATTTGCCACTTTCAAGATAACCACTAATAAAACCAGCTACCATTGAATCGCCTGCACCAATTGAATTTACCAAAACACCTTTTGGTGCTGGGCTCTTATAGATTTCTTTATTTTCACTTACTAATACTGCCCCTTGGCCCGCTAAAGATATTAAGACATTTCTAGCACCAAGCTCTTGCAGTTTCATTGCATAAGGAATCACATCTTCTCTTGTTTTTAATTCAACACCATATATTTCACCTAATTCTTTATTATTAGGTTTAATTAAAAATGGATGAAAAGCTAAAGATTTCATTAATAAATCTTTTTCTGCATCCACGACAATATTTAATTTTTTATTTTTTAAACGATTAAGAATTTGTTCATACATATCACTAGGCAATGTATTAGGCACACTTCCTGAGATAACTAAAATATCTTCATCTTCTAATTGATCTAAACGATTAAATAATTCTAAGATATTTTCATCACTAATCTTTGGACCCTGTCCATTGATTTCTGTTTCTTCATTACTACGCATCTTAACATTTATTCTTGAATGTCCTTCTTTTACTTCAATAAATGCTGTCTTGATGCCTTCATCTTCAATTCTCTTGACTATTTCTTTTCCTGTAAATCCGGCTACAAATCCAAGTGGTATACTATCATGTCCTAAGTTTTTTAATACTAAAGAAACATTGATTCCTTTACCACCAGCGAATATTTTTTCATATGTCATTCTATTGATTTCACCAATTCGAAAATCATTGACATGAATTATATAATCCAATGATGGATTGAACGTCAGTGTATAAATCATAACTCGCCCCTTATTGTATATAAGCCCTTATGTGTTAATTTTATAATCTTTTATACTTAAATAAAATGCTTTTTATTATTTTTTTAATTTGTTATAATTTTTCCATGAAATTTAATATTTTATTGGCATCTATTATATCTTTAGGCGTAAACCTGTTAGCTATGCTTGCAAATTATCTTTATTATTTAGCTAATAATCATTTATTATTGGCTTTTAAACATTATGGTGGTGAAATAACTATTGAACATGGATTTGGTTTAATACTTCGTCATATTTATGCAATGAGAAGTACAGATAGAGATAGTATCAGATTACTGTTTTCTCCATTAAGCTTTATAGCTCACTTTATTGTCATTGCCTTAATAGTCTTTATAATAATTATCATCATTAAAAAAATTAAAGGATAGCATTCGCTATCCTTTTTAGTCAATCATGATTTGACTATTATTGATAATTTCTTTTTTGTCTTTCTTCAAGATATTAAGTGACAATACGCCATTTTCAAATTTAGCTTTGATATCTTCATTAGTAATTTCGCTACCAACAAAGAAGCTTCTAGACATTGTGCCTTGATATCTTTCTTGTCTGACAATATGGCCTTCCTTATTCTTTTGACTTTCATCTAAGCCTTTAGAAACACTAACATTCAAATAACCACCATTAAGTTCAATTTTGATATCTTCTTTCTTAAATCCTGGCAAATCAATTTCTACTTCATAATGGTCATCATGTTCACGAATATCTGTTAGCATTACCCTATTAGCGTGTTTGCCATAAAGCTTGCGATCAACTTGGTCAAATCTTGGCCAGCTAAGATCATCCATCCAATCATCTAAAAAATTGTCTGTAAATAATTTTGGAACTAACATAGTCATTTACCTCCTTTACTTTTTCATGTTCAATAGAACTATGTTCAAGCAAGTTAGTAAGTATAGACCTTTAGATCTAGCTTATTTCCTTGTTCAATTATGTTATATCATCATTTTTAGCAAAGTCAAGCATAGAGTGCTAATTTTTTGTGCTAAAGAATTGCTAAAAGATATATTGATATTATTTTTTTATTTTATATTGCTGAACACTCTTTAAAGCGCTTTGTTTATTAACACCTGCAAGTCTTAATTTATGGGCATATTCTAAATAATATTTGAAGTCTTCATTAGCCACTATACCTACTTTTAATAAATCATCACCTGTTACATATGGTCTAGACATATATTCATTATAGATATCTAATCTTTCAAATAAGAATTTCTTTATTTCTTCTAATTCTTCATCACTTCTTCGCTTACGATTATCTGCTAGTGATAAATAGATTAAATCTTTCTTATATAAGGCTTCATCAAATAATTTGTTTGTCGATTTGATGCTTGATTTATTACGATAATAAAGTGTTGGCTTCATATGTAATAAGGCCAGATTCTTAACATATTTTCTTAATTCTTTGTTTGTGCTTATTCTTTTAATAAAGTTATCAATAATTGGAATACCCTTAATTTCATGTTCATAAGCATGAATGCGTCCATTTATTTCTTTTGTTGTAACAGCTTTTCCTAGATCATGACATAAGCTAGACATCATAAAATAATATGGCTTTTCACAAATCTCTTTATAGATCGCACAATTATCTAATACCTGCATTGTATGAACATAGGCATCACCTTCTGGATGATATATTAAATCTTGTTTAACATCGATCAGATCTTTAATCTCTTTAAACCAATAATCTAATTGATTCATCTGTTTTAGATATTCAAAGAATATTGATGGTTTCTCTCCTTTTAAAAGAGCTTTCTTAAGTTCTTCTTCAACTCTTTCTTTACTTAAATATTTAAGATCTATCTTTTTACATAATTCAATTGTTTCATTGGCAATCTTAAAACTAAACCTACTCGCAAACTGACACGCCCTTAATACTCTTAAAGGATCTTCAATAAATATTTCATCTTTGATGTGTCTTATTATTTTGTTTTCTAAATCTTTTTGGCCATTAAAATAATCGATTATTTCACCAGTTAATACATCTTCCATTAATGCATTAATTGTAAAATCTCTACGCTTACAGGCATTTTCATATCCTACAAATGGATCAATTGTAATATCAAAATCCTGATGTTTATTGCCTGTCTTTCTTTCTGTTCGAGGTAAGGCAATATCAAGATTATATTTTCTGATACTGTAGATTCCAAAGGTTTTACCTATTTTCATAGGAAAACCAAATTCTTCTAGTATTGATAACAAATCTTCTTCTGATAAACCGTGTACCTCAATATCAATGTCTTTATTATCAAGCCCTAGAAGCTTATCTCTTACATATCCGCCTACATAAAAGGCTCTTCCACCCTTTTGTTTAATTAATTCTGCGATTTGTTTTACAATTTGCTCTTTCATATTAATTTTTAAATAAACATAATTTGATAAATTGGATAAATATATAAATTGTCTTCTTGTTTTGTGATATTTTCGTTACCAAAAATATAGCCTTTTTTTAATTTATATCTTCCGTTTTGATCTACTAATTTTGGAATGGCTCTAAAATTATATTGGTCTTTCCCTGATTTTATTTCTATGGGTAAGGCGCATAGACTGTTATAGTCATTAATCATAAAATCAACTTCACCAACTTTTTTTGAATCAAAATAATAGAGTGAATGATTATGTGCTATAAGTTCCATTGCAACTACCGTTTCATAAACAGATCCAAGATTTATTCCTTTATCTGCTTGAAGTATTGCCTGAATATTATTTTTAAATAATAGGTCAGTTAATATTCCAACATCATTGTAGTAGAGTTTTATTAAATCTTTGCTTTGTGACTGATTCAAAGGAAAAACTGGGTCAGCAATTGCTTTTGAAGGCAAAGTACAGCCTGAATAAATCAAATAATCAAACTCATCTTGATAACTGTCATAGTTCTTCTGTTTCTTGTTTTCTATTTTGTTATAAGTTACTCTTTTAACTTTATTTAACATATATGAAGGTAAAGAATCATATATTCTTCTAACTTTAAGGGAAAACTTTTCATCATATTGAGAGGCATCATCTAAATAATAAGCAAGAGTTTCGCTCTGGTTTTTTCTTACACTTTCAATATTCTTTTCCTCTAAAAAAGCCTTTATTGAATCTGGTAATCCTCCAGTAATCAAATATTCTTTGAATTTTCTTAGAATTGTTTTATGAATGCCATCAGAGACATTTTCTTTATTCTCAAAGCATTTTCTCAAATAATCTATAACTTCATCTTTTACTCCACTTGCCAACAAAAATTCTTCAAAATCCATAGGAAACATTCTTACTTCTTCTATACTTCCCATTGGTATAAAGGTATGGCGCATTGTTAGGCCTAATAAAGAGCCGCTTGCAATATATCGGTATCGTTGTTCCTTTTTTAATGGTTTTAAAAGTGAAATGATATGAGGGTAAACTTGTATCTCATCTAAAAATATTATTGTATCTTCAAGTTTATTTAAATTATTTCCATATAAGGCACTAATTTGTAAATAGAAATCGTCAGTTGATTTAACACTTTCAAATAGCTTATCCCCTTCAAAATCTTCTTTTAGGTTTATCTCAACATAGTGTTCAAAAGCAATTTTAGCTGTTTGTCTAATAATAAAACTCTTGCCTATTTGTCTAGCCCCATCAATTAAAATGACCTTGGCATCTTTATCACTATAATAAGAATTAAGTCTTTTTTCTATTTTTCGATAATATGACATATAACCTCCAAAAATTGCTATATACACTTTTCCAAACATATTTTAGCATAAAAAATACACTTTTCCAAACAAAAACAGGGTCAAAAAATACACTTTTCCAAAATTTTAACTGTATTACTTGTAAAATACATAAAATCAATTGTTTAATGATTATATGGAATTATATAAATTAAAAGACAATATCTATTATTCAGAATATGAAGAAGAAAGAGATCGTCCAAGTATTGGTTACATTCATGGAGATAATATCAGCGTAGCTATCGATGCTGGACATTCTAAAAAACACCTAGAAGAATTCTATGATGCCTTAAAAAGAAATAATCTTCCTTTACCTGCACTTACTATCATTACTCATTGGCATTGGGATCATTCTTTCGCAATGCATTCTATAAATGGTTTATCAATAGCCAATAAAAGAACTAATCAGTATCTAAAAGAATTTATCAGTAAAAGAAATGAAATAAATGATGATAAATTCTTACATCTAGATCCAAGTATTACTAAAGAATATGAAAATCAGGAATTAATAGTAGTTCCATGTGATATTGTATTTGAAAAAGAATTAAATCTTGATATAGGCAGTATTAAATTAAAACTATTTGAAGCTACTTCTCCTCATACTAACGATTCAACTTTGATATATCTTGAAAAAGAAAAAGTCTTATTCTTTGGGGATGCCATGTCTGGTGTCTTCCCTACCTGGATAAGAGATCCTAAATTAAGAGATGAATTCTATAATACAATTAATAGTCTTGACGTAGAATATTGTCTAGGTGGTCATTGGAAGCCATTTAAAAAAGAAGAATTATTAAAAGAATTATATATAGATTAAATAAACGGTTCTTTTATGATTTCTAGATTTAAATCTTCTAATTCATTTAGAACATTATTTATTCGCTCATATTCAGTTAATTGATAAGGATTGTGGGCATCAATACCGACAACTACTTTAATATCATATGCTGATAAAATCTTCCAGAAACTGTGATTAGGATAATAATATTCTTGTCTATTATTTAATAAATGTTTATCTCGATATGAACCCTGAATATTTATTTCTACCGGTATTTTCTTTTCACTTACTTTTTTACCAATCATATTAGCTGCTACTGCTATGGCGTCAGAAAATTCTTCTTGATTAGTAAGTATCACATCAGGATGTGCTAAATAAGTAAATAAGCCACTATCTAAGCCTTCACATACTACATGGGCATATCTTAATATCTCATCTTCATCATTTTCATAGAAGGCATTAAAGCCCTTACCTGCTGGCGAATCAAAATGTTGGCCTAAGATTAAATAATCAACTTTACTTCTTAATTCTTTCTTTTCTTCAATTAAAGAAGGAATAAATTCTGTTTCTAGACCTAGTTTAATCTCTATCTGATTCTTATATTTTTCTTTTAAATCATTGATACTTTTTATATAGTCATCAAGTTCGTTCCATTCCATATGTATGCCTTTATGACTGTAGTTTTTATATGGCGCATGATCAGAAAAGCCTAGAACTTTATATCTTCCTTCTAGTGCTGCTTTTACATAATCTTCATCTGTTCCAGATGCATGTCCACAACGATACGTATGGGTATGATAATTAAATAATATTTCGGGTTTTTTAATGCTCATGTTTATACTATAGCACAATTTTTTATTGAGTTTTATTTATTACTTCAAATCGTTATACTAAAAGTATGGAACAAACTTACAATCCTATACATTTAACCTGCGAATCATGTGGTGGTGCTATTAAATATGAAATTGGCTCAGGTCTTTATAAATGCCAATATTGTGGTAATACTAAAGCTCCATATGATCAATTAAATAAAACCAAAAAATGGAAAGAAGTAAGACAAAGTGCTTTAAGAAATGAAGTTCTTAAATCAAAAGCTGTCTTTTATAAGTGTTCTGGTTGTGGTGCAAAAGTAATTGTGAATGAAAATGAAGCATTAGGAAAATGTGTATTCTGTAATAGTAGTTTAGTAAGAAGAGAATATAAAGAAAGCGATACTTTTCCTGAATTAATTATTTTCTTTTGAATTAAAGGAAGAAGAAGCCAAAAATAAATTAAAAGAATTCTTAAATAAAAATACTATTATAGGTAAGTCAAAAGTTCTTGAACATCTAGATGATTTAAAAGCTTATTATTTGCCTTATCAATTTGTAAGAGGTCCTATAGACTGTGATGTATTTCGTGATGTAAGTGATAGAA
>CAMKTV010000016.1 GCA_946415785.1 uncultured Solobacterium sp. | reverse complement strand
AAACAAGAGTTAAGACATAATCAAGTCTCCACATCTTAATAATTGCCATGCTCGATAAGAATAAGGCATCGACAATCATGATTGTTCCCCAACCAGTAAATTCTTCAATAGCTTCTAAGTCACTTGAAAACCAGGACATGATATTGCCAATCTTGTTTTGATGATAATATCTTTGTGATAATCTTTCTGCTTTTTCAAACATATCATGTCGCATATTAGCCTGTATCTTTGTAGATGAATAAAGAATCGTAAAACGCAAAACGATTCTACCAAAGAATAAAGCGAAAGCGACAATGATTATTTTCTTTATAATATCAGCGATATCTTCAAATACTGGATTAGCTTTATAGCCAACAATTTGAACAACATCACCTAAAAATTCAGGAATATAAAGTTGCATAAAATCAACTAATATATCAGCCAATACGCCAATTAACAATAACCACGCAAATCTTTTATAATACTTTAAAATATTCTGATCTTTAAACATAAACGCTCATTTATTTTATCAATTTTAGACAATATAAACAATTAAAAAGATTGAACAATTTATGTTCAATCTTCATAAATAATAATTGTTATATAAACTAGAAATTCTCAATTGGTAATTCATCACTAGAATGAATAACATCTTTATTATTAAGAGTAATAATCTCTATATTAGGTCTATTATCTAGCATATGATTATCCTCCTATTACTGCTTTAGCAGCTAACGAATATTTATACATAGCTTTCATCAGGTTTTCTAGTTTTATAGCCTGTTCACTAGTATTATCTTTCTTTAGTATCAGTTCAGCATAGGTTAATACACTGGAAGTAACACTTAGATTACCTTCATTATTTAAGGTAACTGTAACAGTATGACTCTTATCTAGATCTGGAGCAGCCATCTTAGGAATAATGACATAATATAAGGTATCAGAATATTTAAACTTATTTAAGGTAAAATTATTATCCTTAAAGGTATATTCATCAATAGAGTGACTTCCATCTAATAAGAAATATATACGATAGTCTACTTCATTATTTAAAACTAGAGTTTGTCCATAAGCACTTATTCCTTCTGTATAGCCTCCTTTTATAGCAGCATAACTACTTAAATCATCATGACTTACACTAGATACATCTTTATCTGTATCATCTAAAGAATCATTTACTAGATTATCTGTATCATAATCAAAGTATTCCTGAGCATAAGCACTGTAGTTTAATAATGATTTATAGAAAGTCTTAGTCTTCTTATTAAGATAACCACTTAATAATGTATCAATATATTCTTTAACACTTAGATTAATCTCTTTAGATATAGGATTATCATTTCCATCATAATATCTAACAGTGATATTATCTCCTAGATTCTTAGCAGGAACTCCTGGAGTAGATATTATTGCCTTGCCTGTATCTGAATCTAACTTATCAGCTAATAATACCTTATCACCATTAATTAATGCATAGGCACCTTCTTGTAGATCTACAGTATCATCTATATTAACTTTTAGATTAAGACTTACTGTACCATTAGACTTTAATGTGCCATTCATGGTTTTATCTGATATCTTAGTTAATTCTAAATATGTATAGCCATTGTTTAAACAGTACTGTTGAAGATACTCGTTTTCATAAGAGGCTAATACTAGGTTAGAAGGACAGCCATAGAATGCATAATTGCCTATTGAAGTTACCGAATTAGGGATAGTGATTGATGTTAAGCCAGAATCATAGAATGCATAATTGCCAATTGAAGTAACTGAATCAGGAATTGTGATTGATGTTAAGTTAGAGCATTTATAGAAAGCGTAGGTGCCAATTGAAGTAACTGAACTGCCAATCGTTACTGAAGTTAAGTTGGCACATCTATTAAATGAACTATTTCCTATTGAAGTAACCCCTTCTTTTATAATTACCATTTTTATATTGTTTTCATACTGACTCCAAGGGACATAAGAATTAGACATATCTCCTTCTCCACTTATGATTACAGACCCAACATATGAATTATATGACCAACTTATATCGCCTACATTGCCATATTTGATAAACGCCCAAATTGCAAAACAAGTAAAATCATATTCATTATTGTCAGTGTATGAAATATTAATATCAGCACCGTTAGAAATAATTGTTTTTTCAAGACCTTCTGACTCTATTGTTTCATCAGATAAAAATCCTCTTCCTTCTACATAATAAGCGCTATCAATATTTCTTACTAAATGCCAACCAACAAATGAACAACTCTTTTTTGTAAACGTGTTTACAGGCAAAGTTATATTTTTATCAAATAGGCCATCTATTCCTCCCATTTGGCCTTGGCCACCATTTGAATCAAAAGATATTGATAAGCTCTTAAAGATACTAATTGTACCTGATTGGGTCTCTACATTATTAGTGTCATAGTTTTCATCAGCAAATATCAAATCATCATCTTCTATTATTTGAACAAGTGCTGATCCATGTACACCTTGTTTTGCCTTAAACTGAATATTCAGTATAGTGCCTGAGCCAGACATTTCAGTTGCTGCTGTATCCCAAGCGAAATATATTTTCCCTGATATATTCTTATTAATTGAAGGTGCCATGTCGCTTGGAACCAGTTGGCCACTTGTTGCCGATACAACTTCTAACTTGCTTGCATCATATTCCACAACAAATTGTACAGCAATAACATCGTTTACATTGCTGGCGATTACAGGTACTGTAAAAGTTGTATTATCAGTGACTTCTTGATTTTCAACGCTTAATACAACAGGATTGCTTGCAGAAATTATCTTTGTAGGCAGGCACATCAAAAGAACTAAAGCAATTATAAAAGTTATTATTTTATTAAAACTAATCTTTCTCATTTGAAACCTCTACTTAGTTTGAAGCTGGGAATTTATCAATTAGTTTTGCAACATAACGACGAATTAAATTGGCGTCAATTATATTAACTTTTCCATCTCCACTAACATCAGCTACTTTTAATTGAACTTCATTTAAATCAATAAGTTTAGCTGCATATCTTCTAACCATGTTGGCATCCATAACATTAATCTTTCCATCAACATATACATCACCTCTACTAATGTCAAAGATAGATACATGACCATTGAATGCTAGACTATCTATTTTATCCATTGAAAGAAGACTTTCATCAAATCTGCTGCAAATATATTCAAATTCTTCATCATCAGTAGGAATATAGATAAGTGCATCACCATCACCATCTGCAATTGCAGTAAAGTTCAAAGTCATTAATACACCGCCTTCTGTTAGTTCTTCAACACTATCCCAAGCAAAGCGAACGATTCCTTCTTGAGTATCATTGATGGTTGGCGCTAATTCACTCATTAGACTACCAATCTCAGCACTATTTAATGTCAATAACGAACTATCATATATAACACAGAATTGAATTAACGATGCATTAGAGTTTTCATCAATAGTTACATTGATACTAAAGTCTTTATCGCTTTCAGCAAATATTGTTCTTGAATCAACATGGATTCCAATAGTAGAACTATCAGTTTCATAAATCTCTATTTCTTTTTGTCCTACTACTTCACTGCCATCATTAGCTCTAGCTTTAACTATAACGTTACCAGCCTTCTTGGCAGTTAAGATACCATCAGCAGAAATAGATGCCTTTCCATCTAATTCTTCTACACTCCAAGTCACACTTTGATCATAAGCTGTATAAGGATTAACAGTTACTAGATATGGAGAGTTATTTCCTTTTGCAACACTGTCTTCACCATGAACAATTATTTGATTAACCACATATTGATCTCCAATATAGTTAATTGTTTCTTCGTTGCTTGTTCCATCACTTTCTAAATATGTAACAAATACTCTTGCTACATGACCATAATCCTGTGGTTCTGGAGCAGCTTTGCTTCCAGATGGACTATCTAGTTCAGTAATTACAATTTCCCTATAATTTCTATACGCCTTAACAGTATATGTATATTCATTAAATGTAATTAAATTATCATCAATATAAGAATTTGTATCAGTCATATATGAACATACATTGCCTCTAGAATCAATTCTTTCAATTATATATCCATCTGCGTTATTAGTTACATTCCAACTAAGAATAGCTTTATCATCTGAAATTACAACTTGTAAGTTGCTAGGATCAGCTGGTTTGGCTTCTTCTGGTACAATGACATATTCATAAATAACACTTGTATCGTTTGTACCTTCCTTACGCGTAGTTATTTCGACAGTTGCTGAATCTAGTAAAACAATTGGTTCAGTATAGATGTTTTCACCGGCTTCTGATCCAACTTCAAAATTCAATCCATCTACTTCATAAATAACGGTTGTATCTTCATCAGGTACGGTTATTTCTAGAGTTTGAGGCCCATAATAAGTACCAGATTCTAGATTAACTGTTGCTTCTGGGGCATCATAATAATATTTCATAATTGGACTGACGATTAAATCGTGAGTTACACCATAGATATCTTCACTATTCCAGCCTGCAATATACATTTCATCATTGTCTTCTGTGTTAGCTATTTCTTCTGGTTCAGTTGCTTCTTGTTCTGGTTCGTCACCTTCTTCTTCATATACATCGTCATATACTTCATCTTCAAAAGGTAACTCAGCTCTATCACCATGGCCAACTACTTGGGAAGATATGATTTCACCATTTTCATCTAAGAATTTTACATTGTAAGCTAATCTATCATAAACAGCACTTACAACCATGTTCTTAGTAACAGTACTAACCATTTGACCATCACTTGTCTGCCAGCCCATAAAGATATATCCTTCAGTTTCATCAGGATCTACTACATATAAACCATCATCTTTTGGCTGTTCACCTTTCTTATAACCATAAATAGTTGTGCCATAAGGAACATCTTCAACCATTGTAACTGTTCCTTTTAACCAATCAATGAATACGACTACATAATTCTTTTTAACATAACGAGCACGAATAACCATGTCATCATGAATATTTGTTAAGCCGTATTCCCAACCTACAAATATATAACCTTCTTTTTCACTTAAAGTTGGTGCAATTGCGCTATCACCATCTTCTACCACTTGAACCCAGCGATTATTATTTTCATCTCCTAATTCATCAATGAATTCAACAGTATAAGTTTTCTTTGGTGCTTTAAATTTATTTGTTTCAATAACAACAGGGCCTGTACTTCCTTCAATTGTTAAAGTAACAGTAAAGTCACCTGTCTTGATAGAAGGTTCTTCATATGTATGAATACCGCTAAATGTATAATTGCCTTCACTATCTAATTTAGTCATAGCAATAAATTCATTAGAATAATCTGAAGCTTCATCAACTTTATAAATATTCAATATTGCTAATTTACCTTCAGGATTGTCAAGACCACTGATCTTACCACTGATTTGTTCACCGCCAGTTGGTTGAACAACAGTATCATTCAAGACTTCTTTAACTTGAGCTTGATACAAAGTTCTACTTTCAACTTGTCTTTCGCTATTTGCTGCAACATATTCATCTGACCAATCTGTCCAGGCATTCCAATAATAATGACGATATTGAGTTATGTCATATCTTGTTTGGTAATTATATTGTGTTTTATATGTAGCAGGGATTGTTCTAGATTCTTCGTAGTAATAACTGTAGAAACCTTTAATTGCTTTTGGACTCCTATAAACAGTCCACTCAACTTTTCCGGTTGAACTATTTAGTCGGCCTGTTTGCACACTATCTTGGAATTTTTGCTTTTCTGAATAAGTGTCTTTTACTTGGAAACGTGTAGTACTCCAATCACTCCATTCCCATTTCCAATTTGAAGATCCAACACCGGCATTTTCATCGTATCTTCCATAATACCATCCAGCAACATTGTCACTGTAATGGACATTGCCGTTTACCCATTTGCTGCCATCATACAACTTTTTAGAAGTATAATATCTTCCATATCTATACTCTTCATATGCTGAAGTTAGTTGCACTTGTCTAGTTTGAACATTAGTATTGTCATTAGAAGCAACATTTTCATCTTGCCAACCGCTCCATCCGCTCCATTCACTCTTTATAGTTCTTGAATCATAAGGAATCCATCCTTCCATATTTGGATAAGAAGTCCAATCTGAAATACTTATATCACTATAACGATATTGCGTTTTAGTATTTGTGGCAGTTATATTCTTGCCTTGTATATATGAATTATATTCGCTCTCTGTCATCCAACCTGTTAGGTAAGTAATACTATCTTCAGCAAGATATTTTGCACTTACTTCTGAGATTGGAACCAATGTTTCATATTTATCAACTACATAAAATTCAGCATATGCTTCTTCTTGATTAGTTGAATCAACTGGTACATATAATTCTCCTGAATAAGAACTATTAGCGCCAATATAGAAAGCACCTGATTCAGTTTTGGCTAAGAATTTACCATCACTATTCTTTAAAACAGCAACAAATCTTCCTGTCTTAGCTTCATTAACATGGTTCTGCAATGAATAATCAATCCAATAACCAATAGGAATAGATGAATTTGTATTATATGTAGCAGTTATTGTATCAATTTGCGTTGTAATTGGAACATCCGCGTTAGCCCAAACACAACTTGGATATACTTTTATACCACTTCGTTTTACACTCTTCCATTCGTCGTTGTCATATCCTAAGAATAAATAACCATCAGGTATATTCAGTTCAGAAACATTAGGCTCAACAGCCATTCCTGGATTATCGCCATCATATGTTACTTGTTGAGTATTTACTAAATTTCCATTAAAGTCATAGAAACTAACTTCATATTTAATAGGATTATATGTAGCGGTTATAGTCTTATTGCTTGTAACGTTGTTGTAAGAACCTACCCAACCAGCAAATTCGTATCCTTCTCTAGTTGGACTAACAGGTATTGTAGCACTTGAGCCATAAGCCACAGATTGACTAGACCAAGTACTACCATCATAATTTACAAAATCAACAGTAGATGGACCATGAGTAACTATACTTACAGCTTGTGATTGTTCACTCTCACCAACTACATTTACAGCTTTTACTTTTGCGGTAAAGCTGCCTGCTTCATCTATATTAAATGCAGTAGTTAAACCAACTGTTTCCTGTGTTTTATAAACACTGCCATCATTTCTATAAATATCAACAATATATTTATCAGCGCCATTAGAAGACCACCAAGATAAATTGATATTGCTACCTACTGCTACATCAAAACTCTTTTGAGTAAATGTAGGAGTAGTAGGCTTTTGAATCTCTTCATATACTGGATATAATGTAACGCTTTCATTTGGAGTGTATATCTGCCCTGGAAAATAATCTGGAGTAGTAGCATTCGGATCAGTTGAATAACCTATGAAATTTCCAGAACAATAGCGTTGAGCTGAAACGCTGTTGCTAATTATGATTGTACTTCCAGACTCAACTTTTAATACTTCCCAGTTATCAATTTCGTTTTGTGCAAATTTTACTACATATACCCTACTCTTGTTTGCTGTTTTTGGAATTGAAAAATCATATTGATAACGGTTTACCTCTGTTCCTATTGCTTCCACTTCGATTATATATTTATAATCGCCTACTGAGAGTTTATTAAATTTTAAACTTGAAGCGGCAGTATTCAAATTAAAAGTCTTATTATTGAAGCTATCTGGAGTTTTATATTCGTATTTTACAGATCCTTTTTTATCCTCTATTCTAACACTAATATTAACAAGAGATTTTGAAGAACGTATTTTACCAGCAACTTGAATAGCCTTGCCATTATTTAGACTAGATTTGGGCACTATTAGATTTTCTGTCATTATTACTCCTGGCCCTAAGGCCTCTTTGTAATATTTAGTCATGAACTTCTTCGTTGTATTCGTGCAATAAACATAGCCTTTTTTATTACTATTAGGAACTCTAACTTTATACCACAAGTGATTGTAATGATTAACTACTGTTCCAATTACTTCTACACTTTCAAAAGATGTTTTATATAATTCTTTTGACACTTCGTATGGTTCTTTTCTAATAACGATTGGAGAAAAAATACACCCATTAGGTTCAATAGTGCCATCAGCTAGTTCTTCGGCGTCTTTATAACATACCTTATCACAATCAACGCATACTCCTAGTTTATTCCAATTGTGTTTTCCTGTTTTATTAAAGCTATCACAATCAGGATACAATTCATCAAAATAATCTTTTGTCGGAGACATTAACTCTTTTACAATCATTTTCATATTTCCGTTTTTTTTGCCTAATTCCTTCCATAGTTCCTCTCTGATTGCTACTAGTCCTATGCCGTCACCGTTAGCATCTAGATAATATAGGTAATCATCGTTGTAATCTAAAACTATTATGGAGTGCCCTCCAACGCGTAAATAAACTCCTGTCTTGTTTTCTACACCAATAGATTTTAACCATTTATCGAGATTTTCTTTTGTTAGTTTTTCTTGTTTATCTTCCAACTCTAATGTAACTGATTTTATCATGTCAGTTTCTTGCAACAAATTGGAAATATTAAAAAGTTTGTGGTAAACAGCAAACGCATACATCCAACACGAACTAGCCGATCTTATGCCATTAGTGTACCAATACACGCTCTCTGTCATAGCTTTATGTTCTTCTTCGGAAGAGTTACAGCCATAATCAAAATAGGTGTTTTCTTCGCTATATTTGCAATGATTTTTTAGTTCTTTCGAACCTATCTTAGAATAAATTGAAACACCCTTCCTAACCCCATTTACTCCTTTTATCCCAGGGCCATTGTTTAAAATTTCGTAAATCGAATTTTGTAGTTTTAAATTTTTTGTATACTTTGATAGGTCCACATCTTCGATTTTCGTAATTATTCTGTTCTTTTTTGAATCAGCCGCATGTACTTCTACACGCATTTCAGGAATGATTGCTATAAGCATAAATGCCATTAATAGCGTACAAAAGACTTTCTTAATCCCTCTCATTTGTTTGTTCTCCCTTAAGTTTTTTTGTATATATTAAATAAGTAGTAAAACTTATAATTGCCACTCCTGCTATTATGCTTATGATTATCAATAATGAATTATTGTTTTCTGTAGATGATGTTTTTGTATTAGTAACTGTTATTTCGTAAGAAATGAATGAAGATCCATCTTCGCTTTCTGCTGTAATGATTACTTTTCCATTTTTTAAAGCATTAACATTTCCGTTTTCATCTACTGTTGCTATTCCCTCGTTGCTGCTAATCCAGGTAATGCCTTCTTTTTCTTGTGCTTCTAATTTAATCGAATTATTTTCTTGTATTGTTATTTGATTTGCATTGTTTGATGTATTTTGATTATTGTCTGTATTTTCAGCTTTTTCATTATCTTTATTGATTTGACATTCTTCGACAATTACAGGTAATTCAACAAATTCTTCAGTTGAGAAAACTAAACTATCATCTTGAGCAATCGTAAGTGTGCTGCTTTCTTTTTTCAATGCTTTAAAATGTATTTTTAAGACTGTTCCCTCATTTGGCAAATTATCTAATGAATCCCATATTATAAATATCTTTCCATCTTCTTTTGCGTTTATAACAGGTGCCAGATTATTGTTAAAAATATCACCAGTTTCAATTGAATCAACACTTAATATTTGATTATCATAAAGGACAGTAAACTGCAGTGCTACTACATCCTTTGTATCTTTGGCTTTTATTGTTACAAGATATCCTTGCTTTTCTTTATTGGATATGCAGGTTAATGTTACAGGTTCCTCAGCATTAACAATTGGTGCATTAAAACCAACAAATAATAACACAATTAATATAAGTATCGCCTTTTTAAACATAACTATAAATACCAATTTTTATCAAAGTATTAATTATGTTCATTATATCACCATTTTAATGGTGCTACCCATATTAATGGTGATATTTCACAATATAAGTATGATAAGTTATGAGCCATTATGGGAGACTTTAAAGAAAAAGAATGTGTCAAAATACGCTCTTGTGACTAAGTATGGCTTTTCTAATGGCACTATTGATAGATTAAGAGCTAATGAACATATCAGTACTCATACAATTGAAAAATTATGTGACATTTTAGATTGTAAGCCCAATGACATCCTTAAAATAATTAAAACAAATTCAAAATAACATATATTTTTAAATCACTTCAAAAGAAAAGGATTGTTGTAGACAACAATCCTTGCTTTTTAAAAGTATATTTATTAATTAGAAATTATTATTTAATACTTCAAAATAGCTTTGAGGGTGATTACATGTAGGACAAACTTCTGGTGCTTGTTTACCAATATGTACATGTCCGCAGTTTCTACAAATCCACATCTTTTCTTCATCTTTTTCAAAGACTTTTTGATCTTCAATATTCTTTAATAATGCAAGATATCTTTCTTCATGTCTTTTTTCGATAGCTCCTACCAATTCAAATTTAATAGCTATTTCTTCAAAGCCTTCTTCTCTTGCTTCTTTTGCCATTCTTGCATACATTTCAGTCCATTCGCCATGTTCACCAGCAGCAGCATCTTTTAAATTTTCAATAGTTCCTGGAACTTTGCCTTCATGTAGGTATTTAAACCATAATTTAGCGTGCTCTTTTTCATTTCCTGCTGTTTCCTCAAAGAAGGCAGCGATTTGTTCATAACCATCTTTTTTAGCTTTAGAAGCATAATAAGTATATTTGTTTCTTGCTTGTGATTCACCCGCAAATGCTTCCATTAAATTCTTTTCTGTTTTTGTTCCTTTTAATTCTTTCATTTTGATTGTCCTTTCTATTTGAATTATACTATTTATTAATTTATTTATATATCAATTTGAACTCTTCAAAAAAGATGTCCATATCTTCATTAAAGGTATAGCCATAATCTTTACAATCTAAAGTCAAAATCTTTTTATGAGTAGCAACCCAAGTATCCAACACTTCATCTTCACCTTCTTTTTTACAAATATCATATGTCATCTCTTTAAAAGGGAAAATGCTTGTTCTTTCAGTTTGAATGATGCATCTTGGTTCTTGTTTAGAATCTAATACAATACTATAATCACCAACTTTTGGATATTTTTCTTCTTTCAAATAGATGCTAGTTGTTGCTTTTTTCTTACCAATTAAGACAAGATTTAAAAGTTCATCAATTTCTTCATCACTTATCCCAAAACCAAAGGCATCAAAGTATTCAAGATTATCTGGCAAATTATTATTCTTTTTAAAAATGTTCCAATAAGTATTAATATCCATATACATCAAAGTAGAATTTACTATATTCTTTTTCTTTTGATTCAACACCATATTTTAGATTATGTGCTTCTAGTAAGTCTTTTGATAAAGACAAGCCAATACCACTACCTAAGTGTGCTCTTTTATGTTCCTTATCTACTTTATAATAACGATCCCAGACATGTTTTAAGTCTTTTTCACTTATACCTAAGCCATTGTCATAAACATATATACGATATAAACCATTATTTTCTTCACATCCTAAAATGACTTCTTTTTCTTCTTTGTCATTATAATTTAAGGCATTATTAATGAAATTATATAGAACCTGTTTAATACGATGTTCATCTACCTTTATTGTCTTATCTTCAATAAGCTTAAGTTCAAATTTGACATTTTGGGTCTTACAATAATTGTCATATTGTTTATATACTGCTTCTAACAGATCATTAATCTTTATTTCTTTTAAGTCTAATGACAATTTGCCGCTTTCTACTTTAGATAGATCTAATAAATCATCTACTAGAGTTGATAATCTTTTAGCTTCATCAATAATGACATTGATATTTTCTTCATTATTTTCATCTGGCAGATCTCTAATCATTTCTCCATAGCCAACAATCATGGTTAATGGCGTTCTTAAATCATGTGATACATTGCCAATAAGTTCTTTTTTAGCTTTATCAGCTTTTATGATTTCTTCATTGGCAGAAGACAGCGCATCATTTAGACTTTCCATTTCTTTACTTGAGGTCTTAATATTATCTTTTTGATATTCACCACTTGGTAGTTTCTTAGCTTCCCCTTCTATTTGTTTTACAGGTTTAACGATATATCTTGATAAAATCAAAGCTAAGATAACTGTCGCTAATACTACAATCAAGACAATCAATTTATATTGGTCAGAAATTGTATTTATTGTTGCATCCATTGGAACTATTGAACTTGATACTAATACTAAGACATCTTCATCATCAACTTTTGAAATTTTACCAAAAATATAAATATCTTGGAATTCGCCAGGACGGGTTACAAAACGATAATTATCAAATAGTTTTTCATCATCATTTTTGGAAACTTCTTCTTTTATATTATCTATCTGATATTGATTAAGTTGCCCTAATGCGCAGGCTTTATTTTCACTATATCCGACAATATTTAAAGAATCAGATACAATGCGCACACATGCTTCATTAGAAAATGTTTCTCTTTTTAGAACATCAATTAATTCATCATCATCGTCTAAACTATGTACAATATTTCGTGCTGTTGTTTCAATTGATGCTATCTTATTGGTTTTATAAAAACTATCTAATAGAGTTGTTTGAAAAAAATAGATTAGTCCTAAAACTAATATCATAAAAATCGTTAAGATTAATAATATTTGCAATCTTAAACTAAATCTCTTTTTCAAAACGATAGCCTACCCCTCTAATAGTAGTGATATATTTTCCATAATCACCAATGTCTTTTCTTAATAATTTCATATGTGTATCTAATGTACGATCATCTGAATCATAAGCATAGCCCCACACTTTATTGATGATTGACTCCCTAGTTAGAGCTTTACCTTGATTTTCAATTAAATATAATAATAATTCATATTCTTTGTTGGCTAAATCAACTCTTTGGCCATCCACAAATATTGTATGAGCATTCTTATCAATTACTAAACCATCCACAACAATCTTTGTTTCTTCTTTATTTTCTCTTTTTAAGATAACTTTGACTCTCATCATCAATTCTTTTAATGAGAAAGGTTTAGTCACATAATCTTCTGCTCCAATATCAAAACCATAGACACGATCGTATTCTTCGCCTAAAGCTGTTAAAAAGATACAATGAACATCTTTAATTTCTTTCATCTTTTTAAGTGTGTCATAACCGCCCATTACAGGCATCATGATATCTAAGATTACGACATCAAAATCTTCATTAGCGAAAAGATTCAATGCTTCTTTACCATTAGAAGCAAGTTTAACTTCATGTCCTTCATGAACTGCATATTTTCCGATCATTTCACGGATTTTTTCTTCATCGTCTACTATTAATAACTTTGCCATAATTAAATTATAAATTAATTGTGTGAAATTAAACTGAAAAAAGATATAATAAATAAGCATTGCGGTGTAGCCAAGCGGTAAGGCTGTGGACTCTGAATCCACCATGCATAGGTTCGAATCCTATCACCGCAGCCAAATAGTACATAAGCCTTAATAAGGCTTTTTTATTTAAAAAGAAGAACGTAGTTCTTCTATCTCTTCATTCTTCTAGGAGCATTCTTTTGATTCAACAATAAGATGAATCTTCCAAATAAATAATTCATTATTAATATAAAGACCATGACAATTGAATTAATAAGTGGTGCTTCATATATCTTAAAGAAAGGATAAGGCCCATCAACTATATTTAACAGATTCAAGATTATCATTATTAATCCATAGATAAATGTAAATAATAATGAAAACCAAATTGTTTTCTTTCTATTTAATCTTCGATCTCCTTCAAAGAAAGCAAAAGAAACAAAACTGATTATTGGACATAAGAAATGCTGATACAACATATCATCTTTAAATAATAATATTTTTAAATTTTCAAGAAATGTTCCTTCTGGCAGCCATACTTTAACTGGCGCAAGATATGCGACTACTACTACAAAAGTAATAACTAGGCAGATAGTCGCTATATATCTTAAAAGAATTACCCAATATGGTATATCATTTAGATTCTTTTTGATGATAAAGAATAAGACAAAAAGAATACTAGATAATAGACATAAGATATTTGAATCAACTGTATAATAAATAAATGTTTTGGCACCATAAAATTTAATTACATTAATCATGCCTATAATACCTAATATAACTAATAATCCATTTAATATTAATGCAGTTATCTGTTTCTTGTTCATTATTTTACCTTTTCAATTAAGTCTTTTAATTCGTTGTCATTATATTCTTCAATTCTTCCTTCATCTGCCAGATTAGCTAAAACAGGATCAATTGGAAGCTTAGCTACAACATCTAAATCATATTTCTTGGCAACATTTTCCGTATCATCAAAATTATAGATATTAATCTTGTTGCCACAATTGTCACATTTAACATAAGCCATATTTTCAACTAAACCAATGATTGGTGCATCAACTTCCATAGCCATGTTGATTGCCTTAGCGACAACCATTGAAACTAATTTACTAGGAGTAGTAACCATTACAACTCCATCAACTGGTATAAGCTGGAAAATAGAGATGGCAACATCACTAGTTCCAGGAGGCATATCAATTAATAAATAATCTAATTCTCCCCAATGTACTTCACTATAGAACTGCTTAACGATACCGCCTAATATTGGACCACGCCATAAGACTGGTGTTTCTTCTTCACCAAGCATCATATTAACGGAAACTGCTTTAATACCTAATTTAGTCTGATTTGGAACAATACCACCTTCATCACCATATAATGGATTATTAATACCAAAAATCTTTGGAATTGATGGCCCTGTTATATCACTATCTAAAATGCCTACTTTATAGCCAGCTCTAGCTAATTCAACAGCCAATAAAGATGTGACCATTGATTTACCAACGCCACCCTTGCCACTTAAGATAGCAATTATCTTTTTAATCTTTGTATCATTTGTAGGTTCAGCCTTTTCTACTCTACTAGCACAGTCTTGTCCACAGCTGCTACAATCATGGGTACAACCTTCATTACAATTATCATCACAATATTCACAATTCTTATCGCTCATAATTTTCTCCTATTCAAATAAATTTTCATTTTCTTCATCACTGTTATATTCTGGTAAATCAGGAAGTTCATTTAATGTATATAATTTAAAACTATCCATAAATTCATCAGTTACTTCATATAAGATTGGTCTTCCTGGAGCGTCAGAACGTCCAGCTTCTTTAATAAGATTTCTAGCCAATAATTTTCTAAGCATCATATCAGCACCAACACCTCTTAATTCTTCAATTTCAATTCTGGTGATTGGCTGTTTATAGGCAATTATCGCCAAAGTCTCTAATGCACTTTGTGATAAAGTGTTTTGCTTAACAGTATGGAATAATTCTTGGGCATATGGATAGATTTCTTTTTTAGAAATGAATTTATAATTCTTTCCATAGGCAACAAGTTCAATACCATAAATTTCACTGGCATATTTATTTTGAATGTTCTGTAATATTACTTCAGTATCTTCTAATGATCTATCAATTGTTAAGGCAAGCTGTTCAAGTTTAACACCATCATCACCTACAATATATAAAAGTCCTTCAACAATCGCTTCAATATTGCCAGGTTCAGCTACTTCCTGTCTTTTAATCTTTTCAACTTTAGTTACTAAACTTGGATTATTATCAAATGCTTCAATTTCTTCTTTTGACATTTCATAGCCAACAATATATTCTTCTAAATTAGTCATGTTCTAAACCTCTTTTAAACCAAATTTTATCTTCATTATCAATTGTAAATATCAAGAAATGATCTTTTGCCATATCAAGCACTGCTAAGAAAGTAACAATACATTCGTGTAATGAGCGACAGTCATCTAATAATGTATCAAAATTAAATGTTTCTGGTAAATCAATCAATCTGGCTTTTATTTGTAAGATACGGTCTTCTGTTGAAATCTCTTTGGCAGCCAATTTTGTTTCAAATGGCTTAGATAACTGTATTCTTCTTAAGACTTTACTCATCGCTTTTAATAAGTCATAAGGATTACCTTCTAATTTTTGATCTTCAAAGCTGGAATTTTTCACAACCTGTTCATAAGAAACTGGTTTTGATAACTGATCTTGTCTATCAAGATAATTTTCATACAACAAAGAAGATACTTCTTTATATTTCTGATATTCCAATAATCTTTTCACAAGTCTATCTTTTGGATCTTCTTCATATTCATCATTTAAATCTTCTTGTGGCTTAGGTAACAGTTTCTTTGACTTATATTCAATTAAAGAAGCTAATTCTACTAGATATTCACTTTCTACTTCTAATTGAAGATTTTCCATTTCATGTAGATATTTAATATATTGGTCAGTCAAAACTTCCATGTCCAAATCAAAAATATCCAATTCTTTCTCATGGATAAGATGAAGCATCAAATCAAGAGGCCCTTCAAACCTCATAGTCTCTACTGTAAAGCCCATAATAGCCTTATAATTATAACATAATTGAGATTATGATATTATTAGGATGTGAAAGTATTCTTATATCGTTTCTTACAGTTAAGTTGGGGATTGCCTCAAAGTATTGGAGGTTTCCTTCTGTATTTAAGATATATTAAGGCTCCTCATCATAGCTACAAAGGTTCAATTGTCACTAATTGGCCTAAAAAAGGCGGCATATCCTTAGGGATGTTTACCTTTGTGGAAGATAGAAAAGGAAGACAGGAGTATGTTTCAAAACATGAATATGGACATACTATTCAGTCTTTGATTCTTGGGCCTTTATACTTGATTATTGTTGGTATCCCATCATTTATCTGGGCCAACATTCCTTATTTTAGAAACAAAAGAGAAAGAAAACATATTGCATATAATAGTTTTATTGTAGAGAAACTTGCAGATAAACTTGGAGGAAATAAGAATATGAAAGTTGGCATCGCTAATGATCACGCTGCTACAGAATTAAAATTCAAAATCATGGATTATCTTCAAAACAAAGGTTATGAAGTAATCAATTATGGCTTTGACACTAATGAATCAGTTGATTATCCTATCGCTGGTGAAAAATTAGCGATGGGCATCAAGAATGGAGAATGTGAATTAGGTATTGCCATCTGTGGAACAGGTGTTGGTATCTCTATTGCTTGTAATAAGGTTAAAGGTATTAGAGCTGGTGCATGTTCAGAGACTAAAACCGCAGGACTTATAAGAGAACACAATAATGCTCAGATTATCTGCTTTGGTGCTCGAGTCGTTGATGAAACAAAGGCTTATGAACTCGTAGATACTTTCTTAACTACTCCTTTCTCAAATGGTGAAAGACATCTAAAACGTATCAATATGTTAAAAGAGATTGAAGAAAGACAATAATAAGAATTGTTACTTAATGTAACAATTTTTTTATATTAAAATATCTAATCATTGATTAGATATTTTAACCTATCGAACCTTGCATATTTATTTTTAATAATTGATTAAGTTCTACTGCATATTCCATTGGTAATTCTTTAGTAAATGGTTCAATAAAACCTAGAATTATCATTTGCGTAGCATCTTCTTTACTTAGACCTCTAGACATTAGATAGAATAACTGATCTTCTGATATTTTAGATACCGTTGCCTCATGTTCAATAGTCGATGAATTATTAGAGACAATATTTGTAGGGATTGTATCAGAACTAGATATATCATCAAGAATCAATGTGTCACATTCTACTTTTGCTTTGGAGTTAGTTGCTTTAGGAGACATCTTTACAAGGCCCCTGTAATTTACTTTGCCACCAACTCTACTTAATGATTTAGAAACAATTGTACTTGATGTATTAGGAGCCAAATGAATCATCTTCGCTCCTGCATCCTGATATTGGCTATGAGAAGCAACAGCTACTGATATACATACACCTTTTGCGCCCTTGCCATTTAATATACAACATGGATATTTCATATTCAAATGAGAACCGACATTACCATCAATCCATTCCATGACTCCATTTTCTTCAACTAATGTTCTTTTAGTGACAAGATTTAAAATATTGCTAGACCAGTTTTGAACAGTTGAATAACGACATTTTGCATTGCTTTTTACAATTATTTCAACTGTTGCTGCATGTAAGGAATCATTAGAATATTTAGGTGCCGTACAGCCTTCCACATAATGAAGATCACTGCCTTCATCACAAATAATGAGCGTTCTTTCAAATTGACCCATAAGCTCAGAATTAATTCTGAAATATGATTGTAAAGGCTTTTCTAATTTAACACCTTTTGGTACATAGATAAATGAACCACCAGACCAAACAGCAGCATTTAAGGCAGCGAATTTATTGTCTGCATAAGAAACAACAGTTCCAAAATATTCTTTAAATAAATCAGGATGTTTCTTTAAAGCTGTATCTGTATCATAGAAGATGACACCCTTTTCTTCTACTTCTTTTAACATATTGTGATAGACAACTTCTGATTCATATTGCGTAGAAACACCAGCTAAGAATTTTTGTTCAGCCTCAGGTATCTTTAATTTCTCAAAAGTATTTTTAATTGTTTCTGGAACTTCTTTCCAGTCCTTAGATACTTTATCACTTGGCTTAATATAATATGTAAAGTCATTAAAATTTATGTCACTTAAATCTGGACCGAAATCAGGCAAAGGTATTTCCATAAATTTATGGTAGGCTTTCAAACGATATTCCAGCATCCATTCTGGTTCACCCTTTGTCTTTGAAATAGCTTTGATTACATCTTCATTTAGACCTTTTTGAGTCTTAAAAACAGAGACATCTTCGTCTTTAAAATCATAAGCATATTCTTCTTGACTGTTAATAATATCTTTATTGTTCATAATTTCTAATCAAATCCTCTAAAGCATGGATACCAATTGTTCCACATTTAATTCTATTTGCCTGTTTAGATAAAGTATCAAAAGCATTTGCTTCTTCTAAGATGTCTTCATCATATTCTTTTTCATCAATCATCTTGTAGTATTCATTAATGATATCTAGGGCTTCTTGTTTTGTTTTGCCAATAATCAAATCAGTCATAATTGAAGTAGATGCAAAACAGATTGTACAGCCAACACCTTCAAAGCGGGCATCTTTTATGATGTCATCTTCAATAAGCATCTGTACTTTAATATCATCAATACATGATTCACTTGCGTTATGAACGAGATGATAACGTTCATCATCTTTTAAACCATAATTATGAGGATTCTTATAGTGTTCTAATAGAATCGTTCTTTTTAAATTATCATCAAACATTAAAGAATAGCTCCTATACATTTTTCTAAAGTTATATCTTTCAAGGCATCATATAAGGCATCAACATCTTCCTTGCCATTATATAGATAAAAGCTGGCTCTGACTGTTTCATTTACACCAATGACATTATGTAAGATCTTGGCACAATGATTACCAGTTCTAACTGCGATATTTAAACTGTTTAAATATGAACCAACATCTTGGGCAAAGATGCCTTTCACATTAAAGGCAATGATTGAACATTCACTATTAGGATTATAGATAGTAATATTATCAAGTGTCTTTAATCTATCTTTTGCATATTGTAATAATTCTTGATCATGTTTATAAATGTTGCCCATGCCTACTTCAATAAGATATTCACAAGCTTTCTTAAAACCTAGTATGCCTTCAATATTTGGTGTTCCTGCTTCATATTTTTCTGGTGTTTCTTTTAAGATGATTTCGCCTTCTTTATTAAATCTGGCATTAGCGCCACCACCCATAAATAATGGTTCCATCTTATCTAACAATTCATATTTGCCATATAAGACACCTACACCACTTGGGCCTAACATCTTATGACTTGAAAAAGACAAAAAATCACAATCTAATTCTTTGACATTGACGCTTAAATGAGGAACGCCCTGTGCTCCATCAACATGTACTAAAGCCTTATATTCATGTGCCAAATGACAGATATCTTTAATTGGATTAATATAGCCTAAAACATTAGAAACATAAGGTAGAGTTACTATTTTAACCTTTCCACTTTCTAAGCATTTCTTATAATTATCAAGATTAAATGTACCATCATCATTTAATGGAATATATTCAATAACAGCTCCTGTTTTTTTGGCAACATTAAACCAAGGCAAGATATTAGAAGCATGTTCTAAATAAGTTAATAAGATGACATCGCCTTTCTTTAAATTATTTAATGCATAACAATATGCGACGGTGTTGATAGAAGCTGTAGCTCCACTAGTAAAGATAATCTGTTTTGGATTATCATTACCAATTAATTCTGATACTACATTTCTTGTTTCATCATACAGTTTAGATGCAATAAAGGAATTATCATAATCACCACGATGAATATTAGCTGTATATTCTGTGTAATATTCATTTACTGCATCAATAACACTTTCTGTTTTTAAAGATGTCGCAGCACTATCTAAATATACCAGATCCTCATTATTCTTATAGAAAGGGAAATCTTTTTTAATCTTACTTAAATCGAACATATCTTTTCCACCTTTCGATAAGCACTTTCTTTTATTAAAGAGCCTTCAAGATATCCATCATAGAATTCTTCATTTGGAATTAAATAACTCTCTAATAACAGTTTTAAGGCATCTTTTGAAGATAATCCTCTTGAATTCATATAGAACAAGACATCTTCATCGATTGTTCCAGATGATAAAGAATGTGATGCTTCAACATCGTTTTCATCAATTTCTAATACTGGTAAAATCTTCGCCTGTTTAGGATTTTCAAAAGTAAGACAACGTGATTTTTGAAAACACTTGCTTCTTTTAGCACCCTTAACAATCTTGCCTACAACATTTAAAACAAAATCACTGTCTTTCAGACAGACAACATTATTAGATATTTGAATAAGTGAATCATTTTCTTTATTTAACAAATGATAATCAATATGTTTATTATTAACACCAAGATAAATTGTATTAACATTTATACTGCTTCCTTTATAGACATCAATATTACTGTCCTGTTTAAATTCATATTGATTTAATTCAAGAACATTTATTTCAACATTACTATTTATTATCTGTCCATCTTCTTTTAATACCAAATTAGAATTCGCATTATTAAAAATTAATATTTTATACTTTCCATCTTTTAAGTCATAATGAATATTTAAATCAGTATCAATTATGATACTTATTGTTTCATCGTGATCAAAAGATAAATATAATTCTTTATCTTTAAGCTCCTTATATAACTCGGCCATTATTTCCTCTATTTCTTGCGCAAACACCTAATGAATAAACCATTGGTTTTTCTTCCTTTAATGGTTCAATCTTTAATTCTTCATATAACCAGTCATAGCCATCATTATCAATCTTTAAGACAAGTTCGCTATCACCTTCGACAACTACTTTTCCATCAACGATCACATGAGCGTGCGTTGGTTTAATTGAAGTAAAGAATCTTTCATAATGAGAAACCACTAATAATCCCAGATTTGTTTCTTCTTTTAATTTTAAGATTGCATCTGATACAAGTTTTATCGCATCAACATCTAGTCCAGAATCAATTTCATCTAACATTGCAATGTCAGGTTTTAACATTAACATCTGTAATATCTCATTACGTTTTTTCTCACCACCAGAAAAACCGTCATTAACATAACGATGAGCCAAGTCATCTTTCATCTTTAATTCTTTAATATTCTTATCTATTTCTTTGATGAATTTAAAGATTGAAACCGGTTTTTCACTTCTGGCATTCATCGCAGCTCTTAAAAAATCAGAATTGGTGACACCTGATATTTCTTGTGGATATTGTAAAGCTAAGAAAAGCCCCTTCCTGCTCCTTTGGTCCACGCTCATCTTTAAAACATCTTCGCCATTATATATTATTGAACCTTCAGTTACTTCATAATTAGGATTGCCCATGATTGTTTGTAGCAATGTTGACTTACCATTACCATTAGGGCCCATAATCGCATGAATCTCTCCCTGTTTTACCACAAGATTGATACCTTTTAGGATTTCTTTTTCACCAGCTTTAACATGTAAATTCTTTATTTCTAAGGTATTTTCCATAAAAATCTCCATTTAATACACGAAATATTATAACACCTACTTTTTTTATTAACTAAAATTACTATCTCTATTTATTTATGTGAATTTTAACTGAATTAATAGCCAATAAATTGTATAAGACGAAAGCATAATATATAATTAAATAGTTTAGGAGGCTTTTTTATGGATATTAAAGAAGTATTAAAAAAGTATTGGTTTATTGGCCTAATAGCACTAGGACTTTTAGTTTATTTGGTCGTATATACAGTAAGTGCAATTGAGGCAAGACCAACATATGTCGATACAAAGACAGATGAAAACGGAAATTATATTATTTACACTGTTGGTGATGAAAAACTATTGGCTGATGATCTATATGAAACATTATATGAAGATGCAGGTGCTTACAGATCTTATTTAAAATGGTCAAGAGCAGTCATTGATAAAGCTGTCAAATCAAATGATGAAATTAATGAATTAGCCAGCAATTACGCTAACTATATTAATTATAATAATAATGAGGAAACAATTGATTCAGAATTAAAGTCAGCTGGCTATCCTAATGGTTATGATGATTTACTTGAATACTGTACTGTAAATCTAGTTAAAGCTGATTATTTATATCGTGAATTCTATACAAATAATTTTGACACTTATGCCGGAAACATCATTGAAGAATATCATCCTAAGAAGGTTTATCACATCTTAGTTAAAGTTGAAAATGTCGAAGAAACAGAAGATGAAGACGGTAACAGCGTATTTGTCGCAAATATGAGCGATGAGGAACAACAAAAGCTTAATGATGTTTTAAATGCTTTAGATAATGGTGAAGATTGGGCAGAAGTATGTGCTAAATATTCTGATGATACAACTGCTGAAAATGCTGGTTATTTAGGTATCTATGATGATCAAACTGTTGGTCAACAAATGGTTACTGCTTTTGCGGATGGCGTTATTGCCTTAGATTATGATCAAACAAGCGATATCATCTTATCTGAATATGGTTACCATATTATAAGAGTAGAAAAACCAACCGATGAAGAACTAAAAGCAGACAAACAATTCATGTCAGAATTCAGTTCTTATTATTCTTATTCAAATCTTATTGCCATCAAAGAAAAATCTGATGAATTAGGTTTTGAAATCATTGATGAAAAACTAAAAGCTTTCATTGAAGAAAATATCGAAAATGCGGCAAGTGAAATCGCAAGTGAAGAAACAGCCACAGAAAGTGAAGGTGAAGAATAATGAAAAAGATTATTATTATATTAATTAGTTTATTCTTATTATGTGCTTGTTCAAACGGACACAGTTCTAAAGTAACAGATGGCAGTGAAGCTATCTATAAGGCTCCTAATGGTAAGGCTTATACAAAAGCTGATTTATATGAAGATTTATTATCAAGTGACATCACTTCTTATTTGACTAATGATTTAACACAAAAAATAGCTAAATTTGAAGGTATTGATGTTGAATCTATAGCAGCTAAAGCGCAAGAAGAAGCAGATGAAGCAGTAAAAAATGGTTCTGAATCTTATATTACATATTATTATGGAAGCGTTGAAAGTTATGTAAAACAATTAACTGCTTATTTAGTTTCAAATGAATTATCTAAATTATATATTGAAAGCAATCTTACAAGATATGAAGTTGATTATGAACCATTTAAGGCACAAATCATCAGTGTTGATGATGAAGAAGTAGCTAATAAGATTGTTAAATATGTTGAAGAAAAAGGCAAAGAATTAGTTGAAGCTGCAGCATATCATGGTTATGAAGATGAAATTACAACTGAGTTATATACAAACAACAGTGATCTTCCTCTTGAAGTATTTGAATATGTAAAGAATAATGGTGAAGGTTTCTCAGGCATCATTAATTCATCTACTACAGAAACAGACGCTGATGGTAATGAAGTAACTGTTACTACTTATTATCTTGTTAATGTAATCAGTAAAGATGTTCTTGAATTCCAAGATGAATTTGTTGAACTAGTAGTTGATGATATTGATTCTGAAGAAGCATTCATCAATTATCTAAATAATTACGAAGTTAATATTTATGATCAAAAAGTATATGATCTATTATCTGAAAAATATGAGGTATTAAAATAATGTGCATCTTTTGTGAGATTATAAAAGGAAATATTCCTTCATCAAAAATATATGAAGATGATAATTATCTAGCCATCCTTGATATTTCACAAACTACTTATGGCCATACATTAGTTATGCCAAAGAAACATTATGATAACTTCTTACAGATGCCAGAAAATGAAGCTGGTGAATTAATGTCTCTAGTTAATACATTAGCTAATAAGATTGTAAGTAAGTTAGATGCCAAAGGCTGTAATATCCTTATTAATACAAATGAGGTAGCTGGACAAAGTGTCTTACATACTCATGTCCATATTATTCCTCGCTATGATTTAAATGATACTGTATCTTTTTCATTTAAAGAGAATAAATTTGATTTAAACGAAATATTAAATAAAATTAATAACTAAAATGAAAAACTTTATCTATGATATCAATACAAAAGTCTATTTTGGGCAAAACCAATTAGACTTTTTATGTTCAGAATTAAAACGTTTTGGAAAAAACGTCTTATTAACTTATGGCAAAGGATCAATTAAAAAAATTGGTCTATATGACAAAGTTATAAATCTATTAAAAGAAGATGGATTTAATGTATTTGAACTAGCAGATATAGATCCTAATCCTCGTATTACTTCAGTTTCTAAGGGAGCTAAAATCTGTAAAGAAAACAACATCAATGTAGTATTAGCGGTAGGTGGAGGATCAGTAATAGACTGTTCAAAATTTATTTGTGCTAATGCATTAGATGATGTATCAGATCCATGGGATTATTTCAGTGGCAAAGCGCAAGTAACAGCTGCTCTTCCACTTGTAACAATTCCAACAATGGCTGCTACAGGTTCAGAAATGAATATCACTGGTGTTTTAACAAATGAAGAACTAATAATTAAGAAAAGCGCTTCTTCACCATTATGTAGACCAGCTGTTTCTTTTCTAGATCCAACAAATACATATTCAGTTTCTAAATTTCAAACTGCATCAGGTACCGCTGATATCTTTTCACATATCTTAGAATTGTATTTTAATTTTAATGCGGACTTTTATATGTTAAGAAGAATCAAAGATGCTTTAATGAAGACAGTTATTAAATACGGGCCTATTGCCTTAAATAATCCGCGTGATTATGAAGCCAGAGCTAATCTTATGTGGGCTTCATCTTGGGCAATTAATGGCTTTCTAAAAGCTGGTGATGCGATTGTCTGGTCATGTCATCCGATTGAACATGAATTATCAGCTCTTTATGATATTGCCCATGGTTTAGGGCTAGCCATCATCACTCCAAAATGGATGAAATATTGTCTAAATGAAAAGACACTTCCTTATTTTGTAGAACTTGGAACAGGTGTCTTTGATATTGATAAGAATTTAGAGCCAATGGATATTGCCAACAAATGTATTAAAAAAGTAGAAGATTTCTTCTATGTTGATTTGGGTTTAGATGATACCTTATCAAAAGTTGGTATCAAAGAAGAAGATTTCCCTTTATTGGCCAAGAAAGCTTGTAAGGGTGAAACTTTAAATACATTCTTGCCTCTTGATCAAAAGGCAATTGAAGAAATATTGATGATGTCAAAATAAAAGAGCGTTAGCTCTTTTATTTTATTGAAGGTCTAATTTGAATTCTTTTTATATCAATAGCCTTTTTATTATTATCAGAAAATTCAATATATAATCCACATAAGATGGCTGGATTTAAAGATATAGTATATTTAGTCTTTTCTTTCTTGACCATCTTTTTAATACATTCTTCACTATCTCTGCCGATAATTGAATCAAACGGACCACACATTCCAACATCCGAAATAAAGGCAGTTGAGCCAATGATCTGTTCATCAGCTGTTTGAACATGGGTATGAGTACCAATGACAGCCGATAATTTATTCTTATAATATTCAACGAAGACTCTTTTTTCAGCTGTTGCCTCACCATGAAAATCAACGATGTAATAATCGACATTTTCTTTTCTGGTCTTTTTAAACATCTTATCCATTTCTTTATATGGATCAAGCGCATAATCTTCAAACATAAAAGTGCCAAGACAATTGATAACACATATCTTCTTATCTTTAATCTTAAAGATACGATAACCCTTACCTAATTGATTTATATGATTGATTGGGCAGATTAATTTATCAGCCTGGTTTAGATAATCAATAATTTCTTTTTTAGAAAAGGCATGATTACCTAAAGTTATACAATCAATTCCATATTCCAATAACTGATTATAAAGCTTATATGTGATACCTTTTCCATGGGCAGCATTTTCACCATTGGCAATCACAAAATCAATCTTGTAATCTTTTTTAAGACTAGGCAAAAGATCGCGAATTACTTCGCGACCTTTTTTACCAACAATATCTCCTAAAAATAATACTTTCATTATTTAGCTATTTCGTTAGCTCTCATTTCTCTAATAACAGTTACTTTAATTTGTCCAGGATATGTTAATTCAGCTTCAATTCTTTCTTTGATGCCTCTAGCGATTAGAGTACATTGATCATCATTAACTTTTTCTGGTACAACCATAACTCTAACTTCTCTACCTGCTTGAATCGC
>CAMKTV010000015.1 GCA_946415785.1 uncultured Solobacterium sp. | reverse complement strand
TATTTCATTTTGGGTAGCACATGGAATATAAATGTCGCCTTTAAGCTCCCAAGGTTTTCTTCCTTCAAAAAACTTGCATCCATATTTATCAGCGTACATCTTAACATCTCTATTTTTATTAGCTCTAAGTTCTAATAAATAATTAACTTTATCGCCACATATGCCATCTGGATCATAAACATAACCATTGTGTCCTGAAATGGAAATGACTTTGCCACTAAATTCATTAATTTTCTTAATACATCCCCAAGTCACATTTCCATATCCAGATAAAACAAATGTTTTTCCTTTAATTTCATCATTTTGATGTTTTAAAACTTCTCTTGCATAATATAAAACACCATAACCTGCTGCTTCAGGTCTAATTAATGAGCCGCCATAATTAAGCCCTTTGCCTGTAATTACGCCATTTTCATAAACGCCCTTAATTCTTTTATATTGGCCAAATAAATAAGCTATTTCTTTTTCTGACACCCCTATATCACCAGCTGGAATATCCAAAGATGGTCCAATATAACGATACAATTCTGTCATATATGATTGACAAAAGCGCATGATTTCATTGTCTGTTTTTCCATGAGGATCAAAATCACTGCCACCTTTTGCCCCACCTATTGGAAGAGTTGTTAAGGCATTCTTAAAAATCTGTTCAAAACCTAAAAATTTAAGCATATTCAAATTAACATTGCTCGCAAATCTTAAACCACCTTTATATGGTCCAATTGCACTGTTAAACTGAACACGATATCCTTTATTTACTTTTATTTTTCCTTCATCATCCATCCAAGGAACTCTAAATTCAATAACTCTTTCAGGTTCCACAAGTCTTTCTAATAAAGCTGCCTGTTCATATTCAGGATGTTTTTCAATTACAACTTCAATTGATTTTAGTACTTCTTCAACTGCTTGATTGAATAATTCTTCATGAGGATTTTTTTCTTTTGTTTCTTTAATAACTCTTTCAATATAGCTATTCATAAATGCTCCATCATCTAGTCTTTTCTACATTGACTAATTTCGCTAATACAATTTCTCTTAAATCTTTATTTCCTTCTACACATGTCTGTAGAGTCAATAATTTATCTTCTGTATTAACTTTAACACCTGTATCATAGAAGGCTGCATTATAGGCGTTATTTATATATTCTTCAAAATAATCATCTGTATAGTTAGTGTAATAATAGATATATCCAGGATATGCATATCTAACGCCCTCTTCTACATAAGTATCAATATAAAAGACAATTGCGATTTCATATGTTCTTATTTCATTTTCTAATTGCAGAGTAATATATTTATTTTCTTCATAATTATTTACATCTTTTAATTCTTTTAATGGTGTAAATTTATGGGTACCACTACTATCATATGAAGCATATACATAATGTCCATAAATGATAATGTTTTGATCATCCAAGAAATTACGGCAATCCATAAAGATACTACCTTCTTCATCATAATTCATCGTGAACCAATCTCTTCTTAAATAAGTATCATTTGTCTTACCTTGAACAACAGGTAAATCAATAAGATTGCCTACTTTTAGAAAACCACGAAAATCATGCGTGATATGATAATTCTCATCCCAAGCTTTATTTAATATTTCATATTCTTCTAATTTTTCTTGATTAACTTCAATTACTTCCTGATCTTCAGCAACAGGTGGTTCAATGACCACATCCATTGTCTTTTTCTTCTTACAAGAAGTCATAATAAGCAATAAGCATAATAAAACAATAAATTTTCTCATATAGAAATTGTATCACATTACATAAAAAAAGAGCCCGTAGGCTCTTAAATTAATCAAGCAGAAATTTGTTAAACAATTGATTAATGATAGGTTGCTGTGTCAACAACACCTGTATTAGCGCCACCCTTAGGAATAGCTATAATCAAGGCAACAGGCGAACCATCTTGGAATCTAAATACAGCAGTATGAGCTGATCTATCAATTGAATATGGATCGATTTCTTCCCATAGACTTCTCTTTGTTGAGTAGTGTATTGCTTTAATTAGAGCTCCTTCAATAATCTTTTCATGATAAACGGTAATTTCAAGTTCATGATTATAAGGGAAACATTCATCACTTACATCAAAGAAACCTGTTGCGAAGTATACAGAATAATCCTTTGTACTAGGGATACTTACATTCGGAATCGCATCAATCTTAGCTAATGTTGGTGCTAATACGATTGATTGTACATCTGCAGGTAAATCTTCAAGATGTTCGCTTATGTTGTTGTCAACTACTGTACAAGAAACACAAGTAACATGAGTTTCGCCCTCTCTAAAAGAATATGCTGCTGAAACACTAGCATTCACTATCAGAATTAAACATAGAACTGAAAGTATCACACATAATGTCTTCTTCATAAAACCTTCCTTTAAAACTCTTTTACGTAAAATAGCTTTATAATCAATGATTCTAATTCATCTTCATTTGGATAGAATTCATCGAAGAACTGACCTCTTGCATATCTACCTTGTAAGGAATAAACAAACGGATCACTGCGCATTGATCCAATTGCAATTTCATAGAATGTTTCTGCTTCACTCAATGAAATATTGGTATCACAATCTTCCAGTATTTCTGAAATTCTATCTAATAAAAAAGAATTGTCTTTCTCATTGACATTTTTAATGTTATCAAAAAACCACTCTAAATACAAGTTTTGTCTTAACATTCTGTTTTTATTTGTAAAATCTTCTCTGACATCTCTTGCACGAAGGTAAGTTTCAATTGTATCTTTATTTACATTATAGACATAGCCCTTTGTCCACTCTTCATTTATGTAAGACAAAGAATCATCTGGTAAAACTACATCATGGTTTCCAACAATCTCTGGTAAGGTAGGCAATATGTTCATATTTCCTACTGCATAATAGATGATTGGGATATTATAAAGTAGCTTGCTGGTAGCCTTTAAAGCGCTGATGGCTCCTTTACCCGCATTATTGCCATTTGGATATGCCAAACCAAGAAAATTATCGGTGACCCCTAAATATTCGCCTTCTTCACTATAGACATCAATTTCTGTTATTGTGTCTCTTGGAATGGCTAATAGTTTTAAATCCTTATTTTCTCTATCAATTATTAATAAAGAAATGTGGTCACTTTGACCATCGACATTTTCTTTTGAGTCAATACCTAAAAGTAATACTGAAATAACATCAGTATTATAATGATATGTCTCCCCTTTATAAATAATTGTATGGTAGTCATAATTATTGTCAGTTGTTGTTATGACTTCTTCTTCATTAAGATGAAAATACAAAAACATGCCAACTACCGATAGCAAAACTATCACGGCAATAATAATTGGTATTATCTTTTTAAACATAATTAATACTCATAATAATAGTAATAATAATCTTTATCGTATTTCTTAACGCCATTTAATACAGCACCAACGATTCTTATGTCATTTCTTTCAAGTTGTCTAATAATCTTCTTAGCCATTGCCATCTTAACATAGCCACTTCTAAAGACAAGAACTACGCCTTCTACCATTGTGCCAATAATTTGAATATCAACAGCACCAACAATTGGTGGAGTATCAATAATAATATAATCAAACTTATCTCTTAATACTTTTAACATCTTTTCCATACGTCCATTAGAAATAAGTTCTGATGAATTTGGTGGGATTTTACCTGCTAACATTAAATATAATTTATCAACATTAGTTGAATAAATAGAAAAATCTGTTTGTGAACTTAGAGCTTCTGATAAGCCATTATAATTACCTTTGATGTCTAACATCTTTTTAATCTTTGGTTTTCTTAAGTCACAGTCAATTAATAAAACTTTTTTACCTAAAGTAGCAAATTGAGCAGCCAATTGGGTTGCGACAACTGTTTTACCTTCATCTGGTAAACAACTAGTAATAGCAATAACTTTACTTGCACCAGTATAAAGCAAAGATGTTCTAACTAATCTAAAAGCTTCCGAAGCACTATGATCTATTTCCGGAAGACTAATTTCTATTTTATTTACATTTTCTTCCATAATTATTTATTCTCCTTCGAATCTTTCTTTTTAGAATGATGTCTACGTCTTTTCTTCTTATGGCCTTTTTTGTATATCAAAGCTTCAGATTCAGGTATTGAACCAATGACTGGAATACCAAGTTTAAATTCAATTGTTTCAACATCAGTTACATAATCATTAACCAGATAAATAACTACATATAGAGCAATTGAGAAAGCAAGACCACCTATTGCTCCTACAAAGACATTCTTAGTCATTGAAGGAGATACTTTTGAAGGATTGGCGATAGCTTTTTCAATTATATATGGCTCTTTTGTGTTGATTTCTTTTACCATATCAACGCCATATTCAACGACCGCATTGACAATATCTCTTGCATCATTTGGATTATCAGCTGTCGCAGATATCTTTAATGTATTTCTTCCTGATTCATTAGATACAGTAACTCTAGCTCCTAAAGCACTAGCTGAAGTTTTTAAGTTAAGTTTATTGACAACTTTTTCCATTACTGTTCTTGACTTAAAGATTACTTCATAATCATCCGCAAGATAGAAACCAATCTGGATATCTGTTAATGATGAAATAGTGCTTGATGCACCTCTAATATAAACAAGTGAAGATGAAGAATACATCGGTGTTACTAAATAGCGAGTATATAATCCTGATGCAACGATACCAACAATTGTACATAAGAAAATTACTAGCCATTTTTTAGTTAGATATTTAAATAATTCTATTAAGTCTATTTCATTTTCGACTTTTCTGTTATCTCTTAAATCCTTATTCATAGCACTCCTATTCTATCACATTATTGATAATTTTATTTCCATTAGTTTCAAACAACTCTAAAGCATAATCTTCACCATATTTTTCTTTAATATAGTTATAGGCATCTTTTAATTCAACAGCTCTTCTGACATTATGACCATCAGACGCAATAAAAGATACCCATTTTCGCCCCAATAATTTGTCCATTGTCTTTTGATGATGTTTTAGACTTGAACCATTGCATTGTAACAAATAGCCTTCATTTAACCAACGGTTACAGAAATCAACATCTTCCTTAACATAAGAATATCTTTCAGGATGAGCGATAATAATCTGATATCCTGCCTTTTTAATATCATAAAGAATATCATCATACTGTTCTTCATAATATGAAAAAGGAAATTCAATTAATACATAATCACTGTTGGCCAGACTTGTTGCCTTGCCTTGTTTTAAGTCTTCAGCAATTCTTGCATTGATATAGATTTCAGATCCAACATATAGGTTAATATTGATGTCTTTCGCTTTTTCTTTTAAAATTTCAAGAAGTTCATTTATTTCTTCTTTTTCTTTATGATAATAGCTTTCTATATCATAATGAGGAGTAACGATAATATCTTTAATACCATCTTCATAAGCGTGTTGCAACATGGCTAAAGATTCTTCAAAAGATTGGCTTCCATCATCAACGCCAGGTAAAAGGTGTGTATGAATATCAATCATTATTTTTTCCTTTCTTCAAGTATTCTGTAATATTCTTTTAAATAATTATTAGTCATTTCTTCTCTTGTATATTTATAGACGCTCTCTCTGGCTTTTTTGCCGAGCTTTTCTCTTTTTTCTTGGCTTGAATATAATTGTTTGATAGCTAAATATAAGTCTTCACTATTTGGTTCAATTAATAAACCATTTTCATTATTAGTAATCATATCTTCAATGCCACCAACACTACTTGCGATAATAGGCAAACCACAGCTCATTGCTTCAATGATAGTCATTGGTAGTCCTTCATAATTAGAAGGCAATACAAAGATATCGGCTTTCGCTAATTCTGTTTCGATATTTTCTCTTTCACCTAAAAATTCAAATGAATCTTCTAATTGTTCTTTTTTGACTTGTTCCTTAACTAATCTTCCATAATCAGTATTGTCTTCTCCAACAAATAAAACCTTTATCTTTTTTCCTTCATCTAAAAGTCTTTTTACAGCTTTGACAATCTTCTTTTGATTCTTGTTCTTTAAGAAACGACCTACATGAATAATTGTGAAAACATCATTAAATGAATAATCTTCTTTGGCTACAAAGTGACTTGTATCTTCACCATTATGAATGATTGGTACTTTATCTTTTCCAAGTCTATATTCTTTACATACTGTATTTTGATGTTTATAACTTAAGGCAATTGGTACTATACCTTTATGATGATACATATAATGTGCAATCCTACGTCTTATAAAAGGAACTTCTTTATTGGCGATAGAATGGATAGTATGAATCTTAACTTTAACGCCATATTTTATAGCAGCAGGCATTATATAACTCATAATATATAGATTTGTATGTACAACATCTGGTTTAAATTCTTCAATAATTTTTTCAATCTTTTCATAAATAGAAGAATCAAAACCTTTTTTCTTATTTAAATATTTAATAGTTACGCCCGCTTCTTCAAGCTTTTTGTTTATTGAACCATGGTAGTCATAAAGGCTGACGGCTAAAACATCATGTCCTTTTTCTTTTAAACCTAAAATAAGGTTTTGACACATAACTTCTGCGCCTGATAAAACAAATTGCGGTATAACTAAAATAATCTTCAATTTTCTTGTCATCTTAAATCTTTAAATCTTCCTAACATTTGGTCCTTTGTAGATATAATCAATTCTTTTTCATCTTCTATTGGCCATTTAATATTTAAATCTTTATCATTCCAAATAATTCCACCTTCATCATTTGCATGATAAAAATCATCACATTTATAACAGAATTCTGCTTCATCTGATAATACTAGAAAACCATGAGCGAAACCTTTTGGAATTAAATACTGTTTTTTATTTTCAGCGCTTAATAATTCACTATGATATTTGCCATATGTTGGTGAACCAGCTCTTAAGTCAACTGCTACATCAAATACTTCGCCTTTGATTACTCTAACTAATTTTGTTTGTGGAAATTGTTTTTGAAAATGCAAGCCACGAAGAACGCCTTTTACACTTGCGCTCTGATTGTCTTGAACAAAATTAATATCAAGGCCTGCTTCTTTCATATCGTTAGCATTATAAGTTTCCATAAAATAGCCACGTTCATCACTATGAACTTTTGGCTCTATTATGCATAGCCCTTCTATGCCATCAACATTATGAATTACTTTTATTTGACTCATATCCTAATTCCTTCAAATATCTTTTTAAGGCATTTTGCCATGTAGGCAATGGTTTAAAACCATTCTCAATTAATTTGGTCTTATTTAAACGACTATTATATGGCCTTTTAGCTTTTGAAAGACCATACTCCTTAGTAGATACAGGCATGACATTAGTTTTTTTATTACTTAATTTAAATATTTCTCTAGTAAAGTCATACCAACTTATATAATCTCCTTCATTTGTGGCATGATAAATGCCATACTTATCAGTTTCAATCATATCAATCAATAATCTTGATAAATCTAATGTATAAGTAGGAGAGCCTATTTGATCATTAACTACTTTTATTTCACTATGATTATCTGATAGTTTTAACATTGTCTTTACAAAATTATTACCATTTATGCCAAAGGCCCAAGATATTCTTACAATAAAATATTTATCTAATATTTCTTTAATAGCTAATTCACCATTTAATTTACTTAATCCGTAGTAATTTAATGGCCTATAGTTAATATCATCTTCTTTATGCGGTAATTCTCCTTTGCCATCAAAGATATAGTCAGTACTTATATATATCATTTTGGCATCAATTTCTTTTATAGCTTTAGCTAAATACAAAGTACCTAAATGATTTATCTTATCTACTATTTCATGATTATTAATATCTTGCGCACCATCAACATTTGTATACCCTGCACAATGTATCAAGGCATCTGGTCTTACCTTCTTAATAGTATTTAAAACATCTTCTTCATTAGTAATATCTAATTTAATATATGGATAAACTTTTGTTGAATCATTTATATCTGATCCGATAACTTCATAGCCTCTTTTAAGAGTTTCATATATTACATCATGGCCTAATTGGCCATTAACACCAGTCACAAATATTTTCATTATCTATCCTTATACATCTTTTCATAATAATTCATATATTCACCAGATATAATTGGTTCCCACCAATCTTTATTATCAAGATACCATTTAATTGTCTTTTTAATGCCATCTTCAAATTTTGTTTCTGGAAGCCATCCAAGTTCATCATGAATCTTTGTAGGATCAATAGCATATCGTAAATCATGACCTTTACGATCAGTTACATAAGTAATCAAGTCTTCACTCTTTCCTAAGGCATGGACAATTAATTTGACAATATCAATATTAGCCATCTCATTATGACCGCCGACATTATAGACTTCACCAATTCTTCCTTTATGAATTATTAAATCAATAGCTTTACAATGATCTTCAACATATAACCAATCTCTTACATTTAGTCCTTCACCATATACTGGTAATGGTTTATCATTTAGACAATTAATAATCATTAAAGGAATTAATTTCTCAGGGAAATGATATGGACCATAATTGTTACTACAACGAGAAATAGTTGTAGGTAAGCCAAAAGTACGATGATATGCTTGCACTAATAAATCTGCTCCTGCTTTAGATGAAGAATATGGAGAAGATGTATGAATTGGCGTTTCTTCTGTAAAGAATAAATCTGGTCTATCTAATGGTAAATCACCATATACTTCATCAGTGCTTACTTGATGATAACGAATATTGCCATATTTTCTACATGCATCCATCAATACTGAAGTGCCAATGACGTTTGTTTGTAAGAAGATTGAAGGATCTTCAATTGATCTATCAACATGTGACTCAGCAGCAAAGTTTACTACAATGTCAGGATTCTCTTCTTCAAATAGTTTATAGATATTTTCTCTATCACATATATCAATTTTGCAGAAATGGAAATTGCTTTTTTCCATAACTGGTGCTAATGTCGATAAATTGCCTGCATAAGTTAATTTGTCAACACATACAATCCTATAATCAGGATGATTAGCTAAGATATGAAAAATAAAATTGGAGCCAATAAAACCAGCACCACCAGTAACTATAATATTCATTAGTATACAAATCTCCCTTCCGCAACTTTCTTTAGATGCTTGCCATAAGGACTCTTACCATATTTCTTGGCAGATGCTAATAATTGTTCCTTGTCAATCCATTTATTACGATAGGCAATTTCTTCAATTGCCGCAATCATAACACCTTGGCTATTTTCGATTGTTGATACAAAATTAGCAGCAGATAATAATGATTCCATAGTTCCTGTATCTAACCAGGCAAAGCCTCTACCTAACAAATTAACATCAAGTATATTATCTTTTAAATATAATTCATTTAAAGAAGTTATTTCAAGTTCTCCTCTACTTGATGGTTTTACTTCCTTGGCTTTTTTACTAACACCTTTAGGATAGAAATATAAACCTGTAACAGCATAATTAGATTTAGGTTCTTTAGGTTTTTCTTCAATTGATAATACATTTAATTTATCATCAAATTCTACTACTCCAAATCTTTCTGGATCATTGACATAATAGCCAAAGACAGTCGCTCTTTTTTTCTTTTCCGCATTTCTTAAAGCATCTTTTAATAATTTAGATAAATTATTGCCATAGAAGATATTATCACCAAGTATCATAGCACAAGCATCATCACCAATAAAATCTTCACCTAAAATAAAAGCTTGAGCTAAGCCATCAGGAGAAGGCTGAATACAATATGATAAATTAATGCCAAATCTAGAACCATCACCTAGTAAATCTTTAAATCTAGGTGTATCAATAGGCGTACTAATAATCAAAATATCTCTTATTCCCGCAAGCATTAAAGTGCTTAGAGGATAATATATCATTGGTTTATCATATATTGGCAATAATTGTTTAGAAGTAACCATGGTAAGTGGATATAGTCTAGTACCAGCTCCACCAGCTAAGATAATGCCTTTCATAATTAAATCCTCCCCTATTTATATATCCGATAAAATTTTTCTCCAATTTAGTTTTTCAAAATACCTTATATATTTATCTTTGTGAAACCACTTTTTTCCTTTAGGGCAATTAATAACTACAGATTCTTTTATATCAATCTTTTTGTTCGATAACAATATCTTTTTGTATTTTATACTATTAAATCCATCTATCACTTCTTGGTCAATTAAATCATCTGTCAGACAACATATAACAAATATCTTATCTTTATTTATCCTTTGAGACCTTCTTTGTAGCTGCTAAAAACTCTTTTTCATGTTGAAACATTATGCGTATATCACTGCCTAATAAACCACATGGAAAATCGATTTCTCTTTTTCCTCCAACTTCTTCGAATTCTTTCTGAAATGGCGAATGTTCTTCAAGCATTGCGTTATGATAGTACTCAATGTTATTCACATATTTAATAAAATCTTTTATTGGGATTTGAAGTCCAATTGTTGGAGATTTATATTCAGCATTTAAATCTTCATACAAGAATGCTGCAATGCAATTATTGCTAAGCAATGTAACATCTTTCTCTTTGATTCTTATTCGAAAAAAACAATACATTTTTTGAATTATTCTTTCATATATATGATTTAAAAATCTAATTATCTTCATGATTCTAAAAGTTATTCTTTTCTTAGAATTATCTTTAAATGGTCTAATAAAAACTTAAACTCTTCTTTATCTTTATAAATGAAAAATATAATTACATTAGGTATTATTAAACCACATAATGCAGAAATCAATAATTTCATTATTAAACATACATTAAATTGAATTGAAATAAAGTATGTAACGCCAATAATAATACACATAAAAATAAATCTTAATGCTTCATGTATTATTCCACCAATTCCCTTTTTATCAAAAACATATTTATAAACTACATATATATCAAAAGGTAAGCCAATAATTAAATAATTAAATAGTGACGCGAATACAATACCTGTTACTCCCCATTTTGGAGCTAGTAGTATATCCATGAATAGATTTAAGAAGGTAGTGGCAATTTGTCTAATAATTGTCTTATTCCATAAACCAGATGTATTGATATAACCCATGGATAGAAATTGACGACTACAATTTGTATAAAAATATAGAACCACAAATAAAACAGCCAACATTGGAAGAAGATTTTCGCTTCCTACCCATAATTCAATAAAAGGTTGAAACATACAAATCATACAAGCAGCGCAAAAAGTTGTTGCCCACCAGCTTAGAAAACTTAAAGATTTATATACTTCGAAATTTTTTTCTTTACTTTCAGAATGTATAATATTGCCTAAACTTGACCTAACAGAACTATAGCCAAGCATTAAAACTCCTAATATAGCACTTATAACATAAAGATAATTTCCATATATAGCAACGGCAGACAGGCCAATTGCTGAAGATATAACAATGTTGTCTATTGAATTAGTGAACATTGAAGTAGAAGAATGAATCGCAAGATAACCAACTTTCTTCTTTATAATATCCGCTGTTTCTTTGGAGACTTTTCCTTCAGGATATAAATCAGGAAACATTTTCTTTGATTTTGCGTTAACCAATAAATTCATTATTATTTGAGTAATTGGTAATGCTAAAGCAAATAGATAGAAGTTTTTAAATAATAATAAAACAATTATTTGGAAAGCATATTTAACACATTCTAATAATATATTTATCTTTTGTATTACATCTCCTCTTTGATAAGATTCTAATAAAGTATTCTTATAGGCAAATAATAAATATGAAACACAAGTATTCAATAGATATATTAAATATAATATATAAATATTTATTTCTTCAGGGTAATTACCTTTTATTAAAAGTTTTACGAAAGGTGTTAAAAATAAACCGATTAATATAATGGATAAACCTATTATTGTATAGAGTCTACGCATTAAGTTCATTAATTTTCTAATTGTATCTTTATCATCTTCCGCAACTGGCTTATACATGCAGAATGATATGGCTGCACTAATGCCTAATTCTGATATATTTAACATTGTTAGAATAGATGTGAATAAAGATGATAAGCCTAGATATTCTCTGCCTAATTTATGAATAATAATTGTTCTTGTGATAAAAGGCAGTATTGTAACAACCAGTTTATTTATCAAACCATATATAAATATTCTTGTGCTATTTTTTGTTCGTTCAAATTTCATCTGTTTAATATTCTCTTTTTTATTCTATACAATATACTTTTTATAAAATAAAATGTATATTTACTAAACCAATATATTTTCTCAAATATAGATATATTTGGCAAAATCATATTATTATCTTTAGCAAATTCTTTTACATTCTTATTTAACCAAAATAAAAAAGGCCCTGTTACTCCAGTTTCTCCTAAGAATTTATATGGTTCAATATAGGCATCTACATAAGTTATTGGCTCAACGCCCGCCATCTCATCTAAAAACCACTGATGAAACTGATATCCATTCATTCTATTTATTATAATGGTTTTTGGTTTAGCAAAAGAAAAGATAATATTGTGTGCACAAGATCCGCCAACACTAGCGAATACTTTACAATTATCCACATAATATATTTGTTCCTCTAAAGTATGTTCTTCTGGATAAATTATTTTGTAGTCGTTTTCTTCAAATAATCTGTCTATAAATATTTCTCCGAAATCACTTTTTGTTTCTTTAGAAAATTTAGACCTTGAAAAATATATCTTATCATATGTTTCTAAATCTTTAACTTTTATATTTGAAACAACTTTTTTAATAATATCTAAATATTCTTGATGATAATCTACTAGAGGAATATATGATAAGTCAGGAATAATTATTTTCTTAAATCTTGTGGGTCTAGTTATAATAGATACTTGATTCTCATTAATTCCAAGTAAAGACAGAAAATCAATAGCACTTTTATGAAGATTTGTGCCAAGAATACTTTGTGTGGATAAATAGATATATTCATATTTTTCAGGATTATCTAATGTATACCAAAGTCTTGCAATTGAATCTATTAAAAAGCTACCATAATGAACGCGATATTGTCCCAAATATACAACTTTTTTATCAATATAATCTATATTTGATAAATCAGTTTTATTCAATAACTTAGTAGCTGTATCAGCACTATTTCTTTGATAAGATGAATACACTGGATTATTATCCTTATCGTATACTCCTCCATTAAAACCACCATTTAATAAATTTTGATCAGGCAAACACAAACCATCTTTGATGGTTAACACATTTAATTTATCATTGTTTATATGACTATATTCTAAATGTTTTAACCAATCATTTCTATTTTCATTGTCATACATGTATTTTGTTAATTGTCTCATAACTTTATTTCTTATAATATTCCTTATACCATTTCACAAATTCTTTTAATCCATCTCTTAAAGAAGTATGTGGTTTAAAGTTAAAATCTCTTTCTAATGGTGTAGTATCTGCATAAGTAATTGGTACATCTCCTGCTTGCATTGGAACCAATTCTTTATGAGCTTCAAAATCATAATCTTTAGGTAATACTCCAGCATTAACAAGTTCTTCCGACAATATCTGTACAAAATCCAAAAGATTCTCAGGATGATTGTTTCCTATATTATATAAAGCATATGGTGGCATAGGCAAGCCATCTTTACCATTTCTTTTTTCTGGTGCTTTATTCATTACTCTAATAATGCCTTCTACTATATCATCTATATATGTAAAGTCTCTTTTACAATTTCCATAATTAAAGATCTTAATAGTTTCATTATTAACTAATTTATTAGTAAAACTAAAATATGCCATATCAGGTCTACCAGCTGGTCCATAGACTGTAAAAAACCTTAATCCAGTAGTTGGAATATTATATAGCTTACTATATGCATGAGCTAATAATTCGTTAGATTTCTTAGTAGCTGCATAAAGTGATACAGGATTATCTACTTTATCATCTGTAGAATAAGGAACTTTAATATTACTTCCATATACAGAAGAACTAGATGCATATACTAAATGTTTAATAGGATTGCTCCTACAAGCTTCAAGTATATTATAAAAACCAATAATATTACTATTAATATAAGCATCAGGATTAGTTATCGAATATCTTACACCAGCTTGGGCCGCAAGATTTATCACAATATCAAATTTATATTCTTTAAATATCTTATTTATTAATTCTTTATCTTCTAAATTACCTTTAATAAAAGTATAGTTATTAAATGACTTTAATTCATTTAATCGATATTCTTTTATTCCTACATCATAATAATCATTCATATTGTCTAAACCGACAATATGAATATCATTATTATCTATTAATAATCTTTTAGTTAAATTAGCTCCTATAAAACCTGAAGAGCCTGTGATGATTACTGTTTTATTTGTTTTCATGTTTTTCCTTTTTTAATAAACTCACTATTGATTACATATGATGACATTATATTTTGATTAACTGAATTTCTTTTTTATATTTGAGTATTCATAATATAAGAAAGAAGTAGAATATTTTAAAATCAATTTATTTTTTGTATCAAAATTATAGAGGTTTTTTATGTTTTTGATTCTTTTCTTATATGCAAGAACTTCTTTTCTTTTATTTTTAAACATTTTTAAGTAAAAGTACCTACTAATTAGTGGAGATACAGCTTGCATGATCGCTTTTTCGCTACTCTTGTTTTTACACATTTTTTCAATAATTTTCAAGCGCATAATCGCGTCGTTGTATAAGGACTCGAATCCGTTATCTTTTGACAATGAGTTTTCTCGCACATTGTAGACATATAGATTTTTTGGAATCACCTTTATTTGTGTATCGTAATCTATTGTTTGGTAATTAAACAATAAATCTTCTGCGTTTAGTATATATGCAAACCTATTTTTACCAATTAAACTTTTTTGTATAATTTGTTCCAATTTGCACTTGATAAAATAAATGTATTCCCAAAAGTTTCCCACATATCTTTTCAACTTGTTATACACTCTTCTGTAAAGCCAAGATTGAGTATTTTATCGTTAGTTCCTTTTCTCATTACGGATCCACACATTGCAATGTCGCAGTTTTCTATACCTTCGAATAATAATTATACATAATCTTCTTCTATCAAGTCATCAGAATCAACAAAACCTATATATTGCCCCTTAGCTTTTTCTATGCCCTCGTTCCTTGCTCCACTGACTTTTTTATTTTGCTTAAGTGAAATCACAACAAACCGTTCGTCTTTTTTTCATATCCTTTGCAAATTTCATAGCTTCTATCTGTACCGCCATCATTAATTAGAATAAATTCGCATTCTTTAAACGATTGATGCATTAATGAATCTAGGTTTTGCTTAAAAATTTCTCAGAATTATATATTGGAACTATTATTGACACTTTAATTATTCGCATGGCATCTCCTCTATAGCTTTTAGATATTCATCATAATCTCTTATATATTCATTTCCATCATAATGAGTGCTTGCAAGAACTAATAAAACTGAATTGCTTGAAAAATCATACATGTCTTTCCAAATCATTTTAGGAATATAGACACCCATCATTGGTTTGTTTAATTCAACAATCATTTCTTCTTTTCCATCAGTGATTCTAACTTTGCTTTCACCTGCAACATTAATCAATACAAATTCTGACTCTTTATTCGCATGTTGTCCTCTTATTACTGATGAATCTGAATCATAGATATAAAATACTCGTTTAATCTCAAAAGGAATTGCTTGCCCACCTTCAATGACAACTAGTTTTCCTCTTTCATCACCTAAATCATTAAATTGTAATATTTTGCATTTTTCTTTTAGTGTCATTTTTCCTGCTTTCTTTTTATTCTAAGAAGTTTTTTATAATAATAACATTTTATTTTTGGTGAGTTATTGATTTATATATTTTTGGAGTAAAACGTTCCAAATATAATGCTAATCTTTCTTTTTTGCTTAATCTTTTAATGAAACGTCTATATTTTTTTGAAAATAGTATTTTAAATTCTTTCTTAATTAAAGCTATTCTAAATTCACAGCTTTCAATTTGCTTAACAACCAAATCATGATATTGATTATTTGTTTGTGTGTCAAAAAATGAAATTGCTGCTTTTGTTTTTTCAAAATGATCTATTCTTCTTTGAATATTTTTTACATTTTGACTAGACCAAGAACCACTTGAGAATTGATGATAAACGCACATTATCTCTTTTAATCTATGAATCTTTCCATATAATGCAGCTGTTATATACATTGGAACATCTTCTACTGGATAAGACTTACGCCAATCACTGAAATCTTTAAAAACTTCACTCTTCAAGAAGATTGAAGATGTTGCAATCTCTATGCCTGGTTTATCATTTATAAGATTAGACATATCAATGTCACCTTCATCTTTAATAAACCACTTGCTAGACATATCACCATCCCTTTTTAATTGATACGCACTATGAAAGCACATTGAATAATTAGGATGTTCTTCCATAAAATTGTATTGTTTCGATAGCTTTAAACTATCACACCAATAATCATCGCCATCACAATAGGCAACATATTTGCTTTCAATATGAGGAACAACATATTTGTATATCATCATATTAAAACCATCAATTAAAAATCTTCTTGAATCTTGTCTAATGATTTTAATTTTATTCGGATGTTCTTTTTGTTTTTCTATAATAATCTCATATGTTCCATCATCTGAACAGTCGTCATGAACTAAAATATCAAAATTAACATTGATTTCTTGCGATAAAACTGAATCGATGGCTTTCGCTATATAATCTTTTTGGTTATATGTCATGATAACAACAGTGATTGGTAAATTCATTATTTTATTATCTCCATGATAGCTTCATATATTCTTTCGCAATTCTTTTCATCATATAAAGGAAAGAATTGTTCACAACGTGAAAAATAATTGTCCTTAATTTTTAAATCATTTTGGATTATATCTTTTAATTCTTCAATGGTTTCATCTTTATTTTTAACAACTTCACCAAAACCATCTTCTCGATAATCAAAATATGCTTTTTTATAATGTGACTTATAAAATTCATCTTCATCAAATTGAAAATAAATAGCTGGCTTTCTCATGTAGGCGAAATCAAAGAAAACACTAGAAAAATCTGTAATCATAATCGCTGCTTGTTTTAAGTGTGTCTGTACATCGCTCCCTGCTTTTGAATTTAAAAAATTAACATTTTTTATTTCATCAAAGGAACCTACAAAACGATTTAATTTTGGATGAACATAAAAACATATTTCTAAATCATTTTCTTTCGCTAAGTTTAAAAATCTTTCATCATTTAATAAACAATGCCAATTTTTATAATAATCACTTGCTTCAAATTCTTCACTATTGTGAGTTGAATCTAGCCATCTTCTCCAAGTGGGCATGATAAAAATTTCTTTTTTTGTTTTTATGTTGTGTAAAGCGTCAAATCTTGCAAGACCCGTATATTTAGCGATACCTTTTTCATAACCAAAATTTTTATCTATAAATTCATATTCAGGTTTACCACCACAACATATTAAATCTAGATGGGCATTTTCTTTAAAATAATTTGGATGAAGGTTTTTAAATATCCCGTGCTTTAATGCAATATTTTTGCCTGTGCAATGATGCTTTGATAAGTATTTAGTAATGTAATAAGAAGGTGAACAGCCGTGTACTAATGTTGAAATCTTTGCTTTTGCTGCAATAAATATCAACATGTGCTTATATCCATTTGGCTCTAAAACTTTCCCTATTTGTTTTGCATATTCGTAATTAATATTATTCTTACTTATTAAATATATTGAATTAATCTCAGGATGTTCTTTACTTAAATATTTGAATAAGTGTATTCCGTTGTCTCTCGCATCAAAATCAACTTCCGAAATTAACCAATATTTTTTTCTACCATACAAAGCAAAAGCAATTGGATATGATACAAAAAATATCATCAACGTAAGGATGCAAACAACACCATGAAATATCTTTTTGATTATTTTCATTTTATTTAAAACTATTTAATGCTTCAATAACAAAAGTTTGTTCTTCATCAGTCATACCATTATACATAGGAATAGAAAGAACGGTATTAGCTAAATGTTCAGTTATTGGGAATGATCCTTCTTTATATCCAAGATATTGATAAGCTTCTGAAAGATGTGGAGGAATAGGATAATGAATAATTGTGCCTATTTCTTTTTCATTTAAATATTCAATTAAACGATTACGTTCTTCACATTTAATTACATATTGATGCCATACACATGTTGCACCTTTAGATAATTCTGGAAGTTTTATTTTTACATTCTTTATTTCATTCGAATATCTTTCAGCTATTTTGATTTTCTCATCAGTTAGCTCTTGCATATGTTTAAGTCTAACTCAAAGTAATCCCGCCTGAATCTCATCTAATCTAGAGTTAGTCCCTACAACTTTATTGTAATAACGTTTTTCACTACCATAATTACGATATATTTTAAATTGTTTTGCGATTTCTTCATTATCTGTAACAATCGCACCACCATCACCAAAAGCGCCTAAATTCTTTGAAGGATAGAAAGAGAAACAACCAATATCTCCAAATGTTCCTGTAACTTTTCCATCAAAACAAGCACCATGTGATTGGGCACAATCTTCAACAAGCTTTAAATTATGTCTCTTACATATATCAACTATCTTATCCATTTCAGATGCCATGCCATATAAATGAACAACTAAGATTGCTTTTGTTTTGTCAGTAATCTTTTCTTCAATTTTATCTACATCTATACCATAATGTTCATTAGGCTCAACAAAGATTGGTGTAGCGCCATTGATGGTAATTCCCATAACACAAGCGATATAAGCGTTGCCTTGTACTAAAACTTCATCACCCTTTCCAATTCCTAATATACGGAATGCAAGCCACAAAGCATCAAGACCACTGGCAAGTCCTACACAATATTTTGAGCCAATATATTCAGCAAATTCTTCTTCAAAAGAACTTACTTCATTACCTAATACATACCAACCTGAACGAAGCACATCAATTGCTTTCTGTTCAAATTCTTCTTGATATTTATAAAATCCTCTGTCCATTCTGTTTGGCATTATTTTCATAAACGTTCTCCTATTTTTATTATTTTAATTTTCCTTCATATAAATCTTCATATTGTTTTAAAATATAATCTTCTTTAAAACTTGTCAAATCATACTCTTGATGTTGGCCTTTATTTTTCGAAAAATCATCTACAATATAATCTGCCCAGATCTTTTCTCCATCATTTATAGGCAAATATATACACCCACCACAATTAGCAGCATCACTTACAGTATCAGATACGATACATTTTAATCCTCTTGCTTGAGCTTCTAATAAAACGATGCCAAACGATTCTTTATGTGATGGCAATAATAAATGAGTTGAGTTATTCAAAAGATCAACTGTATTAGCATTTGCTTTATGAATAATTACATTATCTTTAATTTGTAATTGCTCAACTAAACTATTTATTTTATCTACATATCCTTTTTCAAGTTCATAACCAACTAGATGTAATAATGCTTTTGGATATTCTTTTAATACTTCATTAAAAGTTTTAATTGTAAATAATTGATTCTTATTACTTCCAAAAGAAGCAATCTGAATTAATGCTGGATCATCAAATTCTCTTTTAATTATTGGTACATCAAATTCTTTACGATATGAATTTGGAATAACGCAATAATTCTTTTCATACATCGTTTCACAAGCTTCTTTTGAACATCCTACATTGGCTGTTGAATATTTCATTATTCTCTTTAGCCAGAATGAATTATAGATTTTTCTTAAAGCATTGGCATTAGTGATTGTTGCTGTCATTGATATTCTAATTGAGATTTGTGCTTTCTTAGCCAATTTTAAAACATAACCACTTTCAAATCCGTTAATACAATGAATTATGTCATATTTGTTTTCTAATATTTTCTTAACTTTCTTTTTATGCCAAATCCATCTTAGATATATATCTAGTTTTTTTCTTATTTTGTTATTACCTTCATAATTAGGAATACGATATATATTGCCGCCATAAGATTTAAATTCTTCATCATAATATGCTTCTTCGCTTGTAAATAAAAGAATATCAAATAGATATTTAGTTGATAAGCCTTTTACGATTGACATAATAACTGCTTGGCTACCGCCACGGCGCAAACATTCATTTAAAACAATCAAGACCTTTTTCTTCATTTAAGCTTTATATTCCTTGATTACTCTATCTACCCAAATTGAAATTTTGTAATCTTCTTTTACTTGTTTAGCAATTTCTTCATCAATTAAGTTCTTAGTATCACCAGCTTCTAAAATCTTTGAAGTACAGTCTTTGTCATTTTCACTTTCAAAGAAGAAAGTATTCTTTTCATATTTATGCGACCACAACACTCCTGGTATATCGCTGATTACACATTTTTTACCTAGGCTTAGCATTTCAAGTATTGTATAAGAGAATCCTTCTGATCTACTTGTAGATAATAGAAGATCAGCTGCTCTATGATATGAAAATACGTCTTCACGTGGTTCAAAATATATCAAATATTTTTCATCACCAGTTAATGATGTATTCTTAGATATGAATTCTTTCATTTTGTCCTTTGTGACTTCTCTACCACAAACGATACCTAAAACATATTTATCTTTATTGTCTTTATTACATTCACATATAGCCTTTGCAGCGATATCTACACCTTTAACCTTAGGCTCCCATCCATAAACCATACATAAGATTTGTTCATCGCTTATAGAAAATGCTTTTCTTATTTCTTCCCTTGTTCCATCATTTGCGAATAATCTATTTGTTGCAAGAGCGTTAGGCACAAAGACAATTCTCTTTTTATTCTTTCTCACTATATATGAAGAAACAGAAATAAACTTACACTTACATGCAAGCAATCTATATTTAATGAAATCTTTAATGATTGTTTTTAAATTCTCTTTACCACAAGAAAAATCAGAATGAATATGAATTACAACATCTACTTTTTTCTTTTTATACAATAATGAGAATAATTCGATTGCAATTACATCACACAAATGTGTATGTAATATATCAACATCATATTCTTTAACAATTGATGAAATTCTTTTTGCCATCTCTAATTTAGATTTTGTAAAATCAATTGTTGTTAATGATTTGCCTCTATTAACAAGTTCTTTATACCAAGGTCTGTTTGCAGCATCTTTAGGGAAAACATATATACAATTTGATCCTTGCCTATTTAACTCATTCTCCAGTTCCATTAAAGACGCAATAAAATTACCACTATATAGTGATTGATATCCACATAAAAACATTATTCTTTTATTCATAATTAAATCTCTTCTAAAGGAACAGGTTGTTCATCATCTCTATAACTTTTATCTAAGCAAAGGTAACAAAGAGTGAAATAATAATATATCTCTTTATAATAATAACTAACGCAACCATAATCAGCTAATAATAGCATCAATAATACAACAATACATAACATGCATGGGTCATCAATTATCTTATAAGACTTTCTTAAATTAATTATTAGTTTTACATGGATTCGATAATATAGATATGTTCCTATGATGCCGCCGCTTGCCAACAATTCAAAATAATTATTATGTAAATATGTATTTCTTGAAATAATCTCATGAGCATAATAATGGGCGTTGCTTATTCCAACACCAATAATTGGATTGCTCTTAAATAACCTCCAACCAGTCTGTATCATTCTTTGTCTCATGACTGCTGAAGAATCTACTGAACCAGAGCCAGAGAACAAATTGATTAAACTGGACATTCTACTTGTTATGCCTTTTAAAATAGGAATATCTTTTATGACTATATATAATAAATAAAATGCTACACCAGAAAAAACCACTGCAAAAATAACATTTAAAACTTTTTTATTTTTAATTCCATTTAAAATTGCTAATAATACGAAACCAAAAATTGTTTCTATAAGTGGTGTACGGCTCATAGTTGAAATAAGTGCCATAATTGGAAGAGGTATGCCAAAGTATAATTTTTTCTTATTACTATGCATAAGCATATAAACATTTAAAACAATTACAATTGCCATAACTCGGCCTATGGCGTTGATGTTAGCGAATTCTACACCTTCTCTTATTCCTTCCGCAGCATTTTGCATTGCTAAATCTACTCCGCCATATACAAAGAAATAATAAACGGCAATTATATATCCGCCCCAAACAATAGATAATATTGTCGGTTCCATTGTATTAAAATCTCTATGGCACCAATAAACAAATGTCATACATGCACATATTTCAATAATAGATATGCCTTTATCTAGTGCGTCTTTTGCATTATGGCTCCATGCCATGCTTAACAAACTAAATACCGCAAATAACAACATTGATATTTGGAAAGAATAAATATTTCTTGGAAGACGCCACCCACTATGTTGGCAATGGAAAAACATCATCAACAAAGCAATTACTAATACACCAATAGAGCTAAACGATGTCTTGTTTAACACCGTAAAAGATGCGAACAAAAGAGTTGATAGTGCAATTGTTATTTTTTCACTTAAAGAATACATATTATCACCACTTAATAATCTTCCTTAAAAACAATATTGATAAAAGTTTTTGTAACTTCACCAATATCATATCCAGCTTCTCTCATTACTAATTCATTACTATGCCTGTCATCATCTTTTAATGTAATTGCTTCATTTGCCCAATCTAATGATGCTTTTTCTAATGACATAGATTTTACACAATCACAAACTATTGCTTCTTTAGTTATTCTATCTGAAATTAAACAAGGAAGCCCTGTAGTTTGTGCTTCTAGTATTATATTAGGCATGCCTTCAAAATAAGAAGGAAAAACAAAAATATCCATAGCAGATAATATTTGTGGAACATCTGCTCTAATGCCTGCAAATATTACTGATGTTTCTAATCCTAGTTCCTTTACTTTTTGTTTCATTTTTTCCTGCAATTCACCATCACCAATAAGTAATAAAACAGAATTTGGATTTATCTTCTTAATATCTTCAAAGATTTTTAAAAGAAATGCATGGTTTTTTTGTCCATTAAATCTTCCAATATGTCCAATAACTAATTTATCTTCTATAGAGAATTCTTTTCTTATTCTATTTCTTCCTTCTTGATCAAAACAAAATTTATTTAAATCTAAACCATTTTTTAATAGTTTTGCTTTTTCTTTTTTTATACAATTCTTGCCAAAAACATATTCTGCTGCTTCAGTTGATGGAGCAATCTTTACATTTGCATAGCATCTAGGCATAAAAGCAAATAATCTTTGTAACAGTTTCTCTTTAGTTGTTGGCGAAACAAGCCCAGCGTTGCTAGATCTGTAAATTCTTACTTTTGCTCCAGCTAATTTTGCAGCCAGCAAATCTAATGCAGCTAAAGAACGTTGCGATGTTTTTAATACATATTTATATTGCTTTTCTTTTATTAATCGATAGACAGATAAAAAACTCTTAAAAGCACCATTCTTTTTTGGCTCAACATGAAAGATTTCGCCACTTAAGTCTTTTATTTCTTTATCATAAAAGCCTTCTTCAATACTTGTAACAGCAAAATCCATTTGATATTTTGTTTTATCGATGTTGCGATATAGTTTCATTAGAAACGTTTCTGCTCCACCAGTATTCATTTCACTTACAATGCACAATAATCTTTTTGTCATATGATTCTATTCTTCAATTAATCTAACAATCTTATCAATCACTACTTCAGGAGAAAACTCTTTCGCTTTTAAAAAACAATTATCTTTCATTTCAAATAATTTATTTTTGTTTTCAATAGCCCACATTATTGCGTTCTTCAATTCTTCATTATCCCCAAGTTTAAATCCAATGCCAGTTTTTCCTTCTTCTACGATATCTTCAAAACTGTTCCATCTCGCTGAAATAACTGGAATACCAGCTGCATATGCATCAATAATTGTTCCAGGTAACCCTTCTGTTTTGAATTTTGTTGGGAATAATAAAGCATCGTATTTTGATAATGTTTCAACACTATCAGTTGATGCTACAACTCCTTTGTAATTTATTTCTGGTGTAAAATCATTTTTTAATTGTTCAAATCTTTCTTTATACTGATTAGCAATAAATCCATAAATATCTAAAGTTATAATATTGTCATTTTCTTCATTTATTTTTTCAACAATTTCAACAGCATCTTCTATTCCTTTTTCTTGCATTACTCTAGAAAAAGTACATAGTTTTAATTGTTTGCTATTTTCTTTTTTTTCTTCTTTTTTATCTGCTGATTTTAAATTCTTAAAGTTTCTAACAATATTAACATTATTAAGTCCTTGTTCATTCAGCTGCTTTTTCATTAAACTTGTTTCAACCCAAATGCCATCAAACTCTTTTAATCTTTTTAATAGTTTTGGATTGTTTTTTGTTTTTTCACTTAGCCAGCCACCAACTACATCATAAAAGATTTTATTTTTGTTTTTCTTTTTTGAGTTTAAAAGAAGTTTTGAAAAAACAAACAAGCCATTATGTGCTGGAAGCATGATAATGTTTTCAGCTTCTTGAGCTTTTCTTTTAAATTCTAGTAATAGATTAAGTGGGTGTTTTTTCCAGCCAATTGTTTCTAGATAATCTACTTGGTTTTCGCCATATCTTTCACTTAAACCATAAAACAATTCTCTAGTTTTAACTGGTTGACCACCAGTATCTAATGTTTTGAAATCAAATGCACCGACAATTAATACTTTTTTCATTTATTATCTAAGATTTTTCTTATCTTGCTGTCATCTCCCCAAATAGCTTTTGAATCATAATCTCTATCTGGAAAAGCTCCGTAATTAAGTTTGATTTTAAAGTTGTTTTCTTTAATAAATCTTTCTACACGGTCACCGATTTTTTCGGCTTTTCCTGAACAAATATTAATTATGCCCAATTCTTTATTTTGTATAGCTGTGTAAGATACTTGTTTACAAAATTCATCATAATCTAGGAAATCATATTTGTTTTCACCGCTTGTAAATGGAAATTCCAATTTTCCTTCATCCTCAGCTTTTTTAATTTTTGAAAATATTGATGAGCCATGTTCAATATTGCCAACAATATAGAATCCTCTTAGCCATTGGAAATCTTTGTTGTTCTTTAGGCATAATATCTCAGTTAACTTTCTTAAAGCATTCTTACTGATGCCGTATGGCGTAATCGGATTGCATGGTGTGTTTTCGTCTATACAACCTTCAAAGTAGCCTACTTCATGCATACTTCCTAAACAAGCAATCATTTTTATATCAGACTCTGCAAAACATTTGATGAATTGATAGTGTTTATTCAAATCTTCAATATGAGCATCTGAATAATGAGCAAAGCCATCTCTCCATGCTAGATGAAGCAAAACATCAGGACAGTCAAAATATTCATAAGGATTATTTATTGAAAATAAATCGCACTTGATCCTTTTTGCTCTTTCATCAACTCCATCAACGTTTATGTCGCAAGCAATCACAGATATGTTTTTATCTAATAGTTCTTTGACTATACCTCTGCCGAGATATCCGTTTGCGCCAGTTATTAATATCTTCATTTTTATTTCTCTCTTATTGTCGAAACAAATTTCATTCCACGTCTTTCTAAAAAACCTTTTACTTTTTTTCTAAAACTTTTTGGAAGAGCGTATTTGCCTTTTGATATTAAACGTATTTTGTAATATTGGGCATAACTCATAACTTGTCTTTGAACGTTTAATTCAATACCTATTTTTTTAAAATATTTAATTGTTCCTGGTATATATTTGCTTTGAACAACACCATGTTTAAAATTAAAAATATTTCTTTCATCAAATACACAACCTTCTTTTGGTGTATTTGTTTTCCCTTTTGCTTCTTTTACACGATTAAATTCAAAAATCCAGGCATTATAATTATCTTCACCCAATAATTCTTTAAGATACTCTTTATTCCAAATTGCAGCTTGTAAACTTACCCCATATTCATCATCTTCAGGAATTATATGTAAATATTTATAATCTTTATATTGGGCATCACGATTTTTGACAGCTCTACTAAGATTTACTAACTTGTAATATTTTAGATTGTCTTTTTTTATAAGCTCAACTGTTTTTTCTATTTCAATATTATCTATTGTTTTGCCTATAAAGAAATCTTCTAATAAAAGGCATATATAAGGAGTGCCAGCTTCTTTTATTGCAAGTTGAACTTTTTTACTCCATTCAGCATCTTCGCCCGCATGAAATGTTTCAATTCCAGGATATGATACTTCTTTAATATTATTTATGAACAATGTTCTATATGGATTGTCTTTATAAAACATATTGAATAGTTTAAAGCAATCATCCCATAAATCGCTATAACCATCAAAACCTATAAATACAATTGTCATATCTTTGTTAAACATAAATTATTGTTTTTCCAATTCTTCTTTTTTATTGTACTTGCCAAAAACTATAAAGTTGAGTGTGCCCGATTTTCTAATTAACAATATTATTCCCACTGTCACAAAGAATACAAACGCAAAGCACAATGCTACATATAAATATCTAAAAATATAAACAGTATAATCTTTTGTTTGACAGAAGAATTTCATCCACAGAAGATGAATATAATATATTTCTAGAGTAAGGCTTCCTATATATGATAAGAAGTTTGCGAATTTGCTTGTTAGTTTACAATTAAATACAAAATATATAATCATGTAACATCCAAGAATAGAACATAATAATCTTAGTAAAACTTGTGGTATGTTTGTATCACTTGCTAAATATAAATTGAAATTAATTATTATTACAAAATAAGCTATAGAAAATATTCCTGCTATTATGTCTAATTTTTTGCTATTCATATAGTGAGCAATTTTTGTATTTTGTAAAAGATGCCAGATATAACCAAAATAAAAGAAAAATGAATAATACATCACATATTTAATGCCAATAAAATTAAATCCAAGTTTTACACTAGGAGAAATATATAAAACGATAAATATAAAAAATGCAAATGAATATGTTATAAAACCTTTAAAATTATTTTTATCTTTAGAAAACAATCTACCAAAAAAATGAGCAATTTTAAATATTGCCAAAACAAATAAAAACCATAAACTACCATCTATATGCCAAATCAATTCATATGCATAATCTAAAGGGTTTGAGTATTTAGAAATAATACAACGAAGAATAAAAAATGTTATAAAAGGCCATAAATAACTAAATAATGATTTCAAAAGATTCTTCAAATTATTCTCTTTTTTTGTCAATGAAAAATAACCAGCTATTATCATAAATAACGGCATTTGAACAGACCAAATAATATTAAAAATAATAGAGTTTTCATAGCCTTTAACGCTAAATTGAATTACATGCCCAAGTACAACAAGTATTGCTGCAAAGCCCTTTAAAACATCAAATCTTATATCTCTTGTTGTTTCAGCCATTTGTTTTCTCTTTTCTATATCCCGCGCCTGTAACTTTCACAAAAGCCCAACTCATTATTTCAACAATTGATCTTATTGCGTTATGTTTTTCTATTACATGATATAACTGCCAATGGTATTTGATTTGTTTTGGTTTATTGTTGCTTACGCTTCCACTTCTTCCTAAACGATAAACACTTAAAACTTCTTCCATTCCATAACAATAATCAGTCTTCTTTAATACTTGCAACCACAAAGCAAAATCATTTCTTTTCTTTATCCTAGGTACTACAAATTTTCCTAAAGCTTCTTGGTTATAGATGACAGTTAAATTTCCTATTGGATTTCCTAACCAAATACATTTTTGATAGTCTGTCTTCTTAGGCGGCGTAACAACTGTATGTAAGTCGTTTCCGTTTGCATCCATTTGTCTATATGCTGTGCAAGAAAACAATATATTATTTTCTTCCATGTATTTAATTTGTTTCTCTAATTTAGAAGGCAACCAAAGATCATCAGAATCTAAAAAGGCGCAATATTTACCAGTTGCCCTTTTTATTGCTTCTGTTCTTGCAACATCTGGGCCACTATTTGTATCAAGGCAATAATAATGAATATTAGAATACCTATCTAAATATGGTTTGATTATTTCATATGTATTATCACTACTACAATCATCGACAATTTGAAGTTCCCAATCATTCATCGTTTGATTAATTACCGACTCGATTGAACTGGCTATATATTTGCCACAATTGTATGTAGGCATTATTACGCTTACAAGTACTGACATCTTCTTCCCCTGATTGTTTTATTCTTTATTTTTCATCCATGGCGTTTTTCTGGCCATCTTTAATTCCTTCTGTGCTTTCTGGCATAAATAATATTTTAATTGTTGCCAAACATATTCTTAAATCTTCAAAAAATCCTAGATTTGCGATATACATTAAATCCATTTTTAATTTGTTATATGGAGTTGTATTATATTTTCCATATACTTGAGCATAGCCAGTTAAACCAGCTTTAACTTGTAGTCTCAATTTAAATTCAGGTAACTTCTTTTCATATTGTTTAGCTATCTCTGGTCTTTCTGGTCTAGGTCCAACAATAGACATATCTCCTTTTAAAATATTGAATAATTGTGGTAGTTCGTCAAACCTGATTTTTCTAATAAATCTTCCTATTGGTGTAATTCTTGGATCATTATCTCCACTTGATAAAACAACGCCAGTTTCTTTTTCAGCATCAACCTTCATTGATCTGAATTTTAATAATCTAAATACTCTAGCATCTTTTGTGAGTCTATCTTGTCCATAAAATACTGAACCACCATCATATACTTTTATAGCGATGGCTGTAATAATCATAAATGGTGAAGTTATAATGATTGCCAATAAAGAAATGACAATATCAGCTATTCTTTTAAAAGCCAAATATAGTATATTTGCATTTTCTCTTCTTAGTCTTTGAATAGGCAAATGGAAGATGTGCATACTTGTAGCACCAGACATAATTACGTCACCTAATCTAGGAACTATAAACATTTCAATATTATTTTCTAAACAATATTTCATAATAATGTTTCTTTCATGAGAATGAACATCATTAATGAATACAGTTTCATATTTATTAAGAACGCTTAAATCTTCTAAACAAGTGCCAACAGTCATTTTCTTTTCAACATTGAATTTTTTTGATAGTCCATATTCATTTATCAAATCATCCAATTCTTTTCTTTTATTATAGACAACAATCGATTTTTTAGGTTTATGGTTTTTAAAATACCATTTATGAACAATCTCGCACCATAAGAAAACAATAATCCCTTGTCCTAATATGCAGA
>CAMKTV010000014.1 GCA_946415785.1 uncultured Solobacterium sp. | reverse complement strand
AATCGCAAATGCTTTATCAACACCGTCAAAGTCATTCGCAATCTTTTCAAGATTTTCTAATCTGTTGATATAGTTTTCAATATCTTCGTATCTTGCGCCAGGTCTAGCAGCACTTAATGTATCAGCTGCAGCTACAAGATTTGCAATGATGCTCTTAGCTTCCTTATCACCATGGTGAGATTCAATTGAATTTACGACAACTTCATTTTCACCATATTTACGGGCAATCTTAGCACCTAATTCAACGTGTGTTCCTTCTTGTTCAAAGTCAACTGATTTACCAATATCATGCAATAAACCGGCACGTTTTGCCAGATTCTGATTTAAGCCAAGTTCAGCAGCCATCATACCCGCAAAAGACGCAACTTCCATTGAATGTTCTAAGCCATTTTGACCATAAGAATAACGATATCTTAATCTACCAACAAGTTTTACTAATTCTTTATCCATCTTGCCAATCTTTAATTTGAAACATGCTTCTTCACCATATTTCATAATTCTTTCATCCATTTCTTTGGCAATCTTATTAACTACTTCTTCAATTCTTCCTGGTTGAATTCTGCCATCTTTAATCAAAGATTCTAACGCTAGTCTAGCAGTCTCTCTTCTAATTGGATCAAAACAAGAAATAGTGATAGCTTCTGGTGTATCATCAATAATCAAATCAACACCAGTAGCTTGTTCAATGGCTCTTATATTTCTGCCTTCACGGCCAATGATTCTACCCTTCATTTCTTCATTTGGTAATTGAATAACAGATACTGTTCTATCAAAGGTTTCTTCTTGAGAATATCTTTGAATAGCTGTTGCGATTATTTCACGCGCTGTTTCTCTAGCTTTTAATTTAGCTTCATCTTCTTGATCACGGATATAAGCAGCAACTTCATCCCTCATCTTCTTTTCAACTACTTCCATTAGTTCATCATGAGCTTCTTGTTGACTCATGTTAGAAACACGCTCTAAAAGAGCGATTTGCCCATCGATACGTGCTTGTAAATCTGCTTCCATTTTATCTAGTTGAGCAGCCTTATCATCAGCTTTTCTTAATTTTTCCTCTAACTTTTGTTCCTTAGCAGTTAGATTTTCATCTCTAAAGTTTAAAGAATCTTCTCTTCTTAGGATCTTGTTTTCTTGATCCTGTAGCTCTTGTTTTCTTTCTTTAATTTCTTTTTCAGCTTGAAGTTTTAATTCATGAACTTGAGTTTTGCCCTCTAAAACAGCCTGTTTAATAGTGTTTTTTGCTTGGGCATTAGCTTCCTCTAAGACGTTATTAGCCTTGGTCTTGGCGCTATTTAAACTTGAGAAGTTATAAATCAAACCAAGTATGATACCAATTGCTAATCCTAATAAAACGGAAGTAATTTCAATTCTACTCATAAATTACCTCCTATTGATAACTAATGTAGGTTTTTTAAACCTTTCTTATTTTACAATTTTTATGCCTTTTATACAAATATTTAAAAAAGAGGTCTTAGACCTCTTAACTAAATTATTTATGTTGGCTCATTAGCCATTCAGCAACTTCCCCATTTTGGCCAACACTATGGAATATTGTATGTCCTACTCCATCATATGTTGTAAACTTAACATTTTGAGCGCCAGCCTCAATTAAGGCATTATACATGATGACATTGCCATTATATGGAACAGTTGCATCAGCACTACCGTGGTGAATCCAGATTGGAATATCTTTCATAACACTTGCATAATTTGGGTCACCGCATCCTGCAACAACAACTGCTGCTGCCCATTTTTCTGGGAATCTAGCCATCAGATCATAAGAAGCAAAGCCACCTTGTGAATTACCATATAGATAATATCTTGTATCATCTGTTGATAATAAACCAGTCCAGTAATTAAAGATGTTGTAAGCTTGTTGTAGACTGTAAGTCATTTCATCAGCTAATTCATAAACACCTGCTGAATGGACAACTTCTAACCAACGAGGACTAGAATATTGTGGAGCGATAATGATTACATCTTTATAATCAGGATTATTGATTAATGTATTGATGATATCCGCATTATCAAATTGTTTCTGGTTGTCTGTTCCTTTAGAGCCATTACCATGTAAGAAGAATAATACTGGATATTCTTTATCGCTACTATAATTCTCAGGTAGATATAGTTGATATGGCATATCAAATTGTTGGATATCATAAGTTGAAGACATTGTTAATGAATTGTTCCAACCTTGTTTTAAGCCATAATTGCTAACTTGTAATACACTCTTAGATTCTTGACAATATGCATATAAAGCTTTCATAAGATTTACTAATTTAACCTTTTCTTCTACTTCACTTCCTTCATATTTATTAATAACTGTATTGGCATAGCTTAGTACTGATGCTGTAACAGATAAATCGCCTTCATCATCTTTTGTAACTGTAATTGTATGTTTAACATCTAAATCAGGTGCTGCAACATTTCTGATTGCTACAAAATATACATCATCTGAATATTTACTAGGAGTTAAAACAGTTCCACCTTCCTTAAAGACATAATCAGAAATGCTTCCTTCATTAATCTGGAAATAAATGCACATCTTTGTTGAAGAAATCAGATTCAATGACTGTCCATAGAAACTAATACCTTCAGTAGAGCCAGTGATTGAACGATCATTATCACTATCAACAGTTACACCCGAAACATCAATTTCTTCACTATCTAAACCAGCATTAGCTAGGTTTTCTACATTTTCACCAAAATATATCTGACAATATGCACCATAATTAAGCATCGATTTCGCAAATGTCGCAAATGAAGGATAATTCTCAATTAAAGTATTTAAGTATTCTTTAGCACTTGTCTGTTTTTCACTTACTAAAGTTGAACCATCATAAATCTTAACATTTCTTTCTTGAATCAATTTAGCAGGTGCTAATGATGGAAGTTTAACTTGATAATTAGATGCACCACATCCTTCTAATGCTACTTCTTGTTCGTCAACGTAAGCAACATAATTGTTATTATAATCACCTAGATTAACCTTTATATCTTGGCCTACTGTTCCATCGTTATTTAATTTCAAAGAGCTAGTATATGTAATACCACCAGAAGAAACCACACTGATGTCTCCACTTACATTAAAGAAACGAACATTATAATATTCAACATTCTTATTTTGAACAAACTGTAATACTTTAACACCATCTAATACCCAGTTAGCATTTACACCATTAACATTGTCTAGATTGAAAGTTACATAATCAACCTGTTCATTACCTTCGCCATGATTATAAGTAATTGTTACTTTATCATGTTTTGTATAGTCTTCATGAATTAATAAGGCAGCACCATATCCACTAGTAGAACTATAATCACCATAAATAGTTGCGATACCAGTAGAATAATTGATTGTACCACCACTTCTTAAATTATTGCCGCCACTTCCATATGGATTCCAAGCATTGAAATTAAATTCACTTCCTGAAGCAGCAAATTTACCAGTACCAATATAATTATGACTAGCATTACCAAAATTAACTACTCTAATTGTATGAACAATCTTATAGATGAATTCTATTTCAACATCATCTTCAATTCTATAGAAATATGCTAAGACCATGTATGCTTCATCGCCTTCTAAAGTATCTTTCTTGATGAATTTAATAATATCGCCATCTTCATATACTTCTCTTGCTTCTAATTCATAATTAGAATTAATGAAATATGAATCTTCTAATAAAGCATCTGCACTAACAGAAATCAAATCTTCACCTATTGTGACATTAATCTTATCAATAGCTGAAAAATCCGCATTCATTTCAACTTCTAAGCCATCTTCATAATCAATATTGCCATAAGTTGTACCAACAGCATTCTGTTTATTTAATTCACCACCAGTTACACTTGCCCAAGCATCAGCCTTAACAAATTCACCACCTAAAACAGTACCAATACCACTATCATAATTATGTCCTAGATTGATAAATGTTATTGTGTGTTCTTTAATAAAATATGCATACAATGTTAAATCGTCAGTTATTGGTGTATTAAAATCATACAAACATTCTTGGCCTTCAATGCGCCAACCACCAAAATATTTATAGCCTTCAGGAATTGAAGGATTAACAGGTTCAGCAGCTAAGTCACCATGATTTACCATCTGCATACTATATTGACTGCCGTTAGCCATAAATAATACGTTATGTACTACATCATTAGCATAAGCAAAATTAACTGTAATATTTGAATTTACTACATAATAGATAATTTGATTATTGTCAAAGTCAATCGCTAAGATATCACCTTCTGATTTAGTATCAGAGAATTCATTTGTAGCAGTTAAGTATTTAATGCCAGTTACATCATCTGTACTTACATTTTCGCCAGCATTAACAGTAACACTAGCTAAATCATCATCAGTCTTTAATGTATAGTTTTGAACTAAACCATCAGCGAAAGTATAATCATTAGAAATAATTGTTGAAGTAGATTTAGCGCCTGCATTTTTAGTTGTAAATATAGCATCATAATCTTCAGAAATATTTGTATCCAAAATACCATTAACAGTTAATGTATGTTCATTGAAATAGTGGAATATAACATTAAGATCTCGTTTTACAGAATACCATCTAGTAGCCAAACGAGGATTACCAGACGCAAAATATGCTACCTTAGTTGAACCTGTTGGCCAAGTAGTAGAAGGTGAAGATACAAAGCCTGAATCTTCAAAATGACCATCACTTGTTACATAGAATGAATATTTGAAACATTTGACGTTACTTGATTCACCTTGAACAACAGTTGTTGATTCATCGCCATATCTAACTTCTACATAACTTGTAGCAGCTTGTTCATTTTGATAATATGTAGCACCAGTTGTATCTTCATAACCATCAACAACCGTCTTACCATAATATTTATAATCACCGTCTATAAAGTTACCAACAAAGCCATTAAAAGAAGTAGAATATACACTTCTTCCATAACCATGATAGAAATTCACATCATAGATTTCTAGATTATCAAATCTAGCTTCCAGGGTAATATCACCATCGATTACAGTTGAGAAATTAAATTCTTCATCGCCTAAATACCAACCTACAAAGGCATTATAACCTTCAGGAATTTCTGGATCTGCTGGCTTAACTGCAGGAGAACCTTCATATACTTCTTGAACTTCACCATATTGTTCTCCATTAGACATAAATGTTACTTGATATTTTGTTTCAGAAGGATATAAGAATGAAATAGTTATGTCATTATTAACTTTGTAATATCTAATTTGATTATCATCAAAATCAAGAGCTAAGATATCGTTTGAATTATGACTAGCAGAAAATTCATATGAAGAAGATAAATATTGAACACCAGATGTTTCATTTGTAGCTGCAGCGTTGCTGCCAACATTTACAATTACAGAACTAAAATTGTCTTGTAATAATGTAACATCTTGTGCAATACCATTACTATTTGTATAGTTACTAGAAACAGTAGTAGATGTTGAATCTAATGATTTAGTAGTATAGTATCTATCATATTTTTCACCTAGATCATTATCAAAGCTTGCATCATCTATATTATTAACTGTAATTGTATGTTCACCACTTGAATAATGGATTACAACATCAATAGCGCCAGGAATGTTATACCATCTCGATGCCATTGCGTTTGAATCACCTGCTTTAGCAGCTGCAAAGCTAGCAAGTCTAGTTGCTGCTGCTGCAGGCCAGCTTGTTGAACCATCGTTTGTCTTTTTTAAGTTGCCATCAGCATCTAAATAGAAATTAGCTTTAATACAATGTGTTCCACTAGATACAACTGAATTAGCTGTAAGCATAGAACCACCATAATAGAAGTCAATAGAAGCTATACTTCCTTGTGGTGCTTGGTCATATCTATTGGTATTACCAGAACTAGGACCATTTGTATAAGCTGTGTCTCTATAGCCTTTAAGAGAATAACCGGTATTATTATTAAGCATTGCCCCATCGCCTGTAAAAATGGCAGAGTTAATATTGGTCGTACCATAAGGTCTTCCTAATCCATAGAATACTTCTAGAGAATATTCTCCACTTGCGTTTACTTCATTTGTGTTTGTTACTAAACAAGTGAATGCCAGCATCAAACTTAGCACAAAGATAAATAAAGATTTTATTAATTTTTTAAAATACTTCATTCTAATCTCCTCCATTTATTCATTAAAAAATTATAGAATTCCTTCTATTATTATTTTACAACATTAATAATAAAAATAGCCTTGTTTAAGGCTATTATTTAAATAATTGTTCTTTGATTCTTTCAGTGATTTCTTTATCAATTTCTGGATTAGTTTGTAGATAAGCTCTAACAGCTTCACTTCCCTGTCCAATCTTATCACCATTATAGGCATACCATGAACCAGACTTTTCAATAATTCCTAGTTCTACACCTAAACTGATAAGTTCAGAAACATGAGAGATGCCTTCTCCATAATAGATTTCAACCTGACATGTTTTAAATGGTGGAGCTACTTTATTCTTTGATACTTTGATATTAACTTTGTTGCCAACTATATCTGAACCATTTTTGATTGCTTCTGATTTTCTTACTTCAATTCTAATAGTTGCATAGAATTTTAATGCTCTGCCACCAGTAGTAGTTTCAGGTGAACCAAACATAACACCCACTTTTTCTCTTAACTGGTTAATAAAGATAGTTGTACAATTGTTCGCATTCATTGCGCCAGCTAATTTACGCATTGCTTTTGACATTAGTCTTGCATGTAATCCAATGCTAGAATCACCCATTTCACCATCTAATTCAGCTTGTGGAACAAGTGCTGCAACTGAGTCAACGACAATTAAATCAATAGCGCCTGATCTAATTAATACTTCTGCTATTTCTAGAGCCTGTTCACCAGAATCTGGTTGAGATAGTATCAGTTCATCAATATCAACGCCTAATGCTTTCGCATATCTTGGATCAATCGCATGTTCAGCATCAATGAAGGCTGCTTTGCCACCTTCTTTTTGGCATTCAGCTATTGCTTGTAATGCTAAAGTAGTCTTACCACTTGATTCAGGCCCATATATTTCAATGATTCTTCCTCTAGGCAAGCCACCTACGCCTAAACAATAGTCAATCGCAAGAGAACCTGTTGAAATTGTATCAATATCAACATTGCCTCTGTCTCCTAATTTCATAATTGAGCCCTTACCAAATTGTTTCTCAATCTGTTTTAAAGCTTCACTTAATGATTGTTCTTTTTTATCATCAATATTTGTTTCTTTTTCTTTAGCCATATGCCCTCCTATATTATTATTGCCTCTTAATATCTGAAATTCCTACATTGATTCAAAAATATGTTCTTTTATTTGAGAAAAATAAGAATATCCTGAAACAATAGAAATAAAACTTGCAAACCAAATCAATATTTCATCAACTGGTAAAGATAATAATTCAAATGGTAAATTATTCAATAATATGACAATAATAGCTGACATCTGTAAAACAGTTTTAAGTTTTCCTAAAACACCAGCTGGTATTACTACCCCTTTTTGACTTGCTACTAATCGACAGCCATCCACAATGATATCTCTACCTATCATAATAATTAAACATAATACTGGAACAGAACCTTTAATAGTTAAAATAATCAATGTCGTATTAACTAATAATTTATCAGCTATTGGATCAGCGAACTTTCCAAAAGTAGTGACCAGATTTCTTTTTCTCGCAATATTTCCATCTAAAAAATCAGTAAAGCTCGCAATAGAGAAAATCGCTAAAATAATTATGTTCAATAAAGAAATACTAATATTGCCTATTTCATAAACTGGAAAATTCAATCCAAAATAAGCATACGGAAATAACCAAACTATTACTAAGATTGGTACAAATATTATTCTTACTAATGTCAATTTATTTGGTAAATTCATACATTTATTTTAACATAATCTATTATAATATTTTACTTGATTATTTTTCAAGTATATTATTAGCTCATAAAAAAAGTTCAATTTCATCATTGAACTTCGTTATAACCACAAATAACATAAATAAGCCATGTTCTGTATTAAACAATCATTTATCTCTATTTCTAGCCTAGCATCACTTCGTTTAGTTAGCTAAGTTCCCCTACCAAAATTTGGGTTTCTCGCTTGTGGGGTTTATCACGTTCCACTCTTAATATTTCTATTAAGCTCGTCTCTTTGACACTTTTATAGGTCTTAGCCATAGTTTCCCTTAGGCATCAACCAGCCGTTAGAATAATCTACTCTTACTTATTTTTTCGTAAGACACAATCACTACCACCATCACAGGTGGTGCGAGCATGGACTTTCCTCTACTTACGCAGCGATTGTCTAATGTTATTTGTTGTCTAATTCTTTCTCTAAACGAGATACTTCTTCTTCTAAACGAGATACTCTTCTTAAGAAATCAACAGAACTGTATCTTGTAGTATTTGATAAATCAAAATGTTTAGCTTTGCCTTCTAGTTCTACATTTTCAATTCTCAATTTTTCATTTTCTTCTTTTAATGAAGCAATAATATCTAATAATTCTTGAATATTATTCTCCATTTTTTCATAGTCACCTAAAATTAAATCTAAAAATGCATCAACTTCATCAGGACTATAGCCTTTCATTACTACATTGAACTGTTTTTCAACGATCTCATCTGGTGTAATATTTAATTTTTCCATACAAAAATCTCCATTATTATTTTAACACAATTAACCTTTCTTACAAGTTTTACTTGTGCCCCTTGTTAGATATTTAATTATCGTTATTATATAATTATTTAGTAAGTTCTATGAATTATCCTAACGGCAAAAAAGTATTAAACAGAGAAACTTCAAAAATAAGTGAAGCCAGAAGAGGAATGTCTTTAGAAAATGATATCAATGTCACTAATGAAGACTACCTCAAGGCTGATGTAGCAGTAGTTTTTAAGAAACCTACGCCTGTTACGATAGTCAATGTTGACTATCCTAAAAGAGCGGCCGCTAAGATTACTGAAGCTTACTTTAAGATTCCAAGTACTACTGACTATAATGGCATTTATAAAGAAAAATATATTGATTTTGAAGCCAAAGAATGCCATTCAAAGACATCATTCCCCTTCTCAAGCATTCACCCTCATCAGATAGAGCACTTAAGAAGAGTATTAAGACATGGTGCCATCGCCTTTATCATCATTAGAATGTCTTATTATGGAAAAGATTATCTGATTGATGCTGAAGATTTCATTGAATATTATGACTCTAGTAAAAGAAAGTCTTTATCACTAGAATGGATTAAAGAAAACGGATATCTGATTAAAAATGGATATCAAAGGCCCTGTGATTATTTACAAACAGTGGATAAGGTATATGAATTATGAGTGAAAAAAAGAAAAAGAAAAAAATAAACAAGGTGAATTTATTCGCTATCATCGTATCAATAATTGCTTGTTTGGCATTAATTGCTATAGCGATTGGTTTAGTATTTTTAGTATCTTTACTAAAAGATAAGCCTACTTTATTAATTTCTGATTTTACAAATTCGGAATCATCAATTATTTATGATTATGAAGGAAATGAAGTAGCTGAACTTGGTTTAACTATAAGAGAAAATATTTCTTATGAAGATTTGCCTGATACATTGATTAACGCCTTTGTAGCAGTTGAAGACTCAAGATATTTTGAACATAACGGCTTTGATGTTCCTCGTTTTGCGAAAGCTTTCTTATCTAATATAAGAACGATGTCTTTCTCTCAAGGTGGTTCAACCTTTACTATGCAGCTTGTAAAGAATACTTATTTCTCTAATGATGATACTGGTGAACAAGCAAGTAGAAGTGGTGTTTCAGGCATCAAACGTAAAGTTCAAGAAATTGCTTTAGCGATGGAACTTGAAAAAAGTCATATCGTCAATAAAAAGACAATCTTTGAATTATATTTGAATAAACTGAATTTTGGTGGCAGCAGAAATATTAGAGGCGTTCAAAAGGCAGCTGAATATTATTTTGGTAAAGATGTTAAAGATTTAAATCTATCAGAATCAGCATTACTAGCTGGTGTCATCAATGCGCCTAATGCTTATAATCCTTTTGTTTCTCTAAAGAAGGCAACAGCCAGAAGAAATGAAGTCTTATATCAAATGTATCATCATGGATATATTTCAGAAGCTGAATATGAATTAGAAAAAACAATTAAAGTTGAAAATTTACTAGTTGATGAAAGCTCAAGAAATGTTTCAAGTAATGGTATCGCTGTTCCTTATCAGGCATATATTGACCAAGTAGTCGCAGAAGTATATGAGATTACGGGAAAAGATCCTTATTCTACTGCTATGAGAATCTATACATATATGAATAAAGATATTCAGGAAACAATGGACTCTATCCAAAATGGCACATATGATTCAATAGCTTTCCCTGATGATGAATTTGAATTAGCTTCAATTGCCATCAATAATCAAACTGGTGCCATTGTTGGTATTTTAGGTGGAAGAAATTACGCCAATGGTGGTTCATTACTTTTAAATCACGCAACAGATCAATATAAACAGCCAGGTTCTTCAATTAAGCCTATTTTGGATTATGTCTTAGCTTTTGAAAATCTGGGTTGGTCAACAAGTCATGTCCTAGTTGATAAACCAATTGCTTATCCTGGCACTAATGTTGTCATCGCAAATTCAAACGGCAAATATCAAGGACAGGTAACATTAGCTGACGCTTTAGGAAACTCCTTAAATACTCCTGCTATACAGACATTACAGGCTGTCTTAAATGCCAAAGGCGCTACATATGTCGTTAATTATTTAAATAGTATGGGCATCAATATGACTGTTGAAGATTTTGATGTCCAATGTGGTATTGGTGGTAATAAATTACAAGTTTCATGTTTACAAATGGCTGGTGCGCAGGGTGCATTAATAAATGGTGGCCAATATATTACTCCTCATACTGTTTCAAGAATTGAATTTTTAGATGGTAAGGCACCAATTACTCCAGCTTATACAAGCACTCAAACTGTTTCTGAAGAAGCAGCCTATATGATTTCAACATTATTAGAATCAAATGTATCTGGTGGCTACGCTAACCTGATGCAGATATTAATTGATCAATATCCAGTATATGCGAAAACCGGAACTACCGACTGGGGTAATTCAGGAACCGCTTATGGAATCCCTAATGGTTCTATTAAAGATGCTTGGATGATTGGCTCTACTACTGAATATACTGTTGCGACTTGGATTGGCTACGAAAGAGCACAAAAGGACAAACAGTCTTATATTAAATTAAGTGACTATTTAGGTAATATTCAAGGAAAGACAACTAACGCTATATTGGATAAAACAGTTGAAGAATTTGGTAGACCAAAAGGTATGGTAAAACCAGAAGGTGTTGTGCCAATTAGTCATATCTTAGCTACTTATCCATATGCTACACCAATTGAAAATATGGATCCTCAATATATAACTAGTGGTCTTATTAAAAAAGAATATGCGACATTAGTTAAAGCAGATGATGCGAAAGTATTAAATTCTTTAGAAAAAGACCCAGAGATTGAATATAACGTCATTAAAAAAGAATTAAGCATTACTTGGCCAAAATATCCAGATGAAGATGCTTTAAAGGTTGCGGACACAACAATGGATATATCTTTAAAAAATAGTAATGGTGATGTAATAAATGAACAAACAGGTGTAAGACTATTTGATTATTCATGGATTTATGGGCCAGTTAAATATAAAGCTGATATCAAGATTGGAAACTATGAAGAAACCGTCATGTCTAGTAAAGAAAGCGATGTCTTTATTGTTGATGCTGACCCAGGAGATGAAATAACAGCCTGTGCATATTATGCATATGAAAAATTAAACACTTCTTCTTCACAAAGATGTGTAACTATCAAAGTTTCTGATGAAGATTTATATCTATCAATTCCAGGAAATGCAATAGATGCCAAAGAATATCTAGAAGATTATGGCGCAATAGTTACAGTTAAGGAAGTCGCAAAGAATACTAATGATCCAGCATTTAAAGTTACTATTAATGGTGAATCAAAAACACCTGGAAAGGCATTCAACATTAAACAATCAGAATTAAGCAAGGCAAACGTTGTCATTACAGTCTATGTTGAATTCTCTGTTAAAGCTAATAAAGATACACTATCAGGAACTAACGATTCATGTCTAGTAACAGCTTATGCGGATAATACTCAACTTGGCTATTATGATATCATTTGGAGCTATTCATTGAGTAATAACGATATTAATGTCTCATTCCAAACATTAATGAATGGCTCATTATCTATTACCACAACTGGAACATCAAATCCAGGAACAATAACCGTCACTGGAAAATATAAAGATTTCTCTGCAAAATCAGTTGTAATAAAAGTCAATTAATTATAAACAAGGACACAATCAAGTGTCCTTGTTTTATTATTCTAGTTTAGTGTAAAACGTTTTCCCGGAAAACGTATTACACTATTAATAATCTGTTCTTAAAATAAAAAGCTACTAAGTAGCTAATTAATAAATCCTAGCACATTGACATTGATGTTCTTACAATCAATACCAGTCATCTCTTCAATTGTTTCATGTACCTTATTTTGAAGTTTGATTGATATTTTATTCACATCAATTCCTGTTTTAACTTTAATATTCAGATTGACAATTAATTCGCCATCTTTAATCTGACAATCACTGATACCACCTTTTTTAGCAGGATAAATACCTTTTATTTTATTAGCGACAATATTTACCATATCTTCATATGCTTCTTTAGCTATTTCAACATTTCCGTAATCATTTATATTTTTCATGAACTAATTATACCACCCTTCTTAAACCTTTAGGATATTTGTTTTTTAAGACACCTTTAACTGATTTCCCAAATCCTAATGATATATTCTTATATGTCAACAAATAATAATTATCATCCAGATTATTCTTTAATTCTTTACCAGAAATAAAATCTTCATATTCTAAATCATTTAATTCATAAATATATTTATATTTATTTTTTAATGAATTAGCTCTATATAAACTATGTGCTGGCTTAAAGATATTACGATCTAACTCTCCTAGATATATTCCATTAGATAAGACGTTGTTATCTATTTTTAATAAAGGGAGAAAACTTAAATAGTAATGTTCATTGTTGTTGTATAGATAATAATCTTTAATATCTAAATTATTCTTAATAAAATCTTCAACTGTTTTATTTTTAGCTGTCTTTTTAAATTTATAACTGTCAAATCTTTCACCACCCCTTTTCTTTAACAAAGCCATAAATTGTCCTTCAGTATTATTAAGTGGTGATAGTTTAATTGTTCCCTCTAATTTAGATATTTCATCTAATTTAGGCAGTTTTATTAATTCAATGTCTTCGTGTTCATTTATAAAACTATTTATTTGATCTTCATCTTCTTTAAATGAATATGTACAGGTTGAATAAATAATCTGTCCATTTTCGTTTAATAATTCATAGGCAATATTCAATAAATTCTTTTGAATTAAAGCTAAAGAATTAATATTGGCATTAGAATATTCATTTAAGATTTCAGGATATTTTCTAATCATTCCTTCACCAGAACAAGGAACATCTAAGATAACCAAATCAAAATGATTCTTAAAATAATCTTTAAAATATTCAGGATTTAATGAAGTAATGATTGTATTATCTAATCCCAATCTTTCTAAATTGGAATTAAGAATTGACGCTCTTTTATAATTGATGTCATTACTTATTAGTAAAGCATCATCATTTAACCTGTTTAAGATATTGATTGATTTGCCACCAGGTGCTGCACATAGATCAATCGCATATTTAATGTTCTTTGTATCCACAAAAGTTGCGGGTAAAGATGATTCAATATCTTGAGGATAGATTAATCCTAAATCATAAGCCTTACTTTTGCCTATTGAATCATCTAAAAATAAATAACTTTTATCTGTTAATGGAGATGGCTCATATTTAAAATCAATTAACGATAATATCGTTTCTCTATCTGCTTTCTTTTCATTTAAAAAGAAGGCAGGTTTACAGTCTTCATTTAATAAATCTAAAAACTCTTCTGTCTTTTCCTCAAAATATGTCTTCGCATTTTGAATGAATGTATCTCTATTTTTGATATTCATAACCTAACATTTTATTCGCAAAAGAAATCTTGCCTTCTTTTAAAGCTTTCTTAATTCTGGTGCTAGATATTTTCTTTCCACAATAATTTAATGGTTCTACAATTATCACATCTTGTTTCTTTTTTAAATCCTTTGGCTTGCCCTCACCTTTATGCGCATAAGTAAAGTCTTCGCCACATATTAATGTTTCAATATTTAATTTCTTTAATATCTTTTCATAAAAAGCATCTTTATTCATTCTCATCAATTCTTCATCAAATGGAATAACGATAACGCCCTTTATTCCATATTGTTCAAATAATTGAATACGTCTTTTAAATGAATTAATATGTTCTGCCTTCTTATTGTTTATTACTTCATAAGGATCAGGTTTAAAAGTAATCAGATATGGTTCTAAACCTTTTTTATTAGCTTCTAAAATAGTTTTATGAATCAATAGTTGATGTCCTTTATGTACACCATCAAAATAGCCAATGCAGGCTACATTTCTTTTTAATTTGAGATCTTTATTAAATTCATAAGTCTTAATCATAATAATCCTCTAACACAACGATAGACATTATTTTCTTTCTTATAGATAGCTAATGCCTTCTTGTCTTTAACACATAATATTGTATCTTCATTTAGTTCTAACTTTAAAGCTTTTCCATTAAGCACATCAGATTCATTAGCTACTTCATAAACATAATAATATTTACTCAATACATCATAGATATCTAATGAATTAAATCTGCCTTCATTTATTTCTTCTAGAGTATAGGCATCTTCTAATTTGAAATCATCAATCCTGGTTCTTTTTAAATCTGATAATGTCCCAATAATATTCAATTTCTTTAAAACATCTTGAGCTAAACTTCTTATATATGTTCCAGAACTTACAATGCAGCTAAAGACAAAAGTTTCTTCATTGATTTTTAATAATTTTATTTCAAATACTTCAATATCTCTTTCTTTAATATCTACTGTTTCGTTATTTCTTTGGTATTCATATAATTTCTTTCCATTAACTTTAATTGCCGAAGTCATTGGTGGAACCTGTTTAGATTTACCTAAAAAAGATTCTAATGTTTCTTCTATTTTTTCTTTATCTGGCATTATTTCCTTTTTTTCTAAAATTACCTTTCCATCAATATCTTCACTGTCAGTTAAAATACCAATCTTAACAGTGGCGATATATTCTTTTCTGGCACTTAATACAAATTGATTTATTTTAGTTGCGTTATCAATTAAAACCATCATTAATCCAGTCGCATTAGGATCTAATGTGCCTGTATGGCCTATTCTTTTGGTATTAAATATCTTTCTTAATTTAAAACAGACATCAAAGGATGTCATGCCTTTAGCTTTATCTACCAGTATAATCTTGCCCATATGATAATTATAACAAAGAAGAAACTTGTTATAATATGGTTATGTCTATTAAAAAACTATTGGCAGAAGTTAGAAAAGCTGACGAAATGTTTGGTTTAATTAAAGATGGCGACAAGATTGGCGTCGGCATTTCTGGTGGCAAAGATTCAGCTTTATTAGTATATGTTCTTCATTTATATCAATATTTATGTACCAATAGTCTTAATAAAACTTTTTCTTTAGTTGGCATTCATATCAATTTAAATTTTGGTGAAGAAAGCATTGCGGGTCTAGAAGAGTTTTATAAAGAAAATAATATTGACTTCTATAAAGAAGATTCAAAGATTGCGGATATCTTAAAACTCAATCTTAATAAAGAAAAAATTGACTGTTCATTATGTTCAACCTTAAAGAAAGGCTCAGCTATTAAAGCAGCAAAAAGTTTGGGCTGTAATAAAATAGCCTTTGCCCATCATGGTGATGATGCGATTGAAACACTATTCTTAAATATGATATATGGTGGAAGAATTTCTACCTTTGATCCAAAGATGTATTTAACTAATTCTGATACAACTTTTATAAGACCTTTCTGTTTATCGTTTGAAAGTGAAATAAGAAAAACAGCCAATGAATTAAAACTTCCAATAATTAAATCAGGCTGTCCTAATGATGGCTACACCAAAAGACAAGAAATAAAAGAATTATTACATTCTATCTATCATACATATCCTGGCTCAAAAAAGAATTTCTTATTGTCTTTATATAATCATGAAAAAGTAAATCTATATATTGAACCTAAAGCTAAATAATGAAAAGATTCTATCTGGAAATAACTAATGCCTGTAATCTAGATTGTCCATTTTGTACAAACAAAAAGGGACAAAGATTTTTATCATTAGAAGATATCGATAACTATACTAGTCAAATAAAAGAATTTGGTGATTATATTTATCTACATGTATTAGGTGAGCCTTTATTACATCCTGACTTTAATGAAATATTAGATATCTTGGATAAAAAAGATTTTAATTTACAGTTAGTTACTAATGGCATCCTTTTAAATAAAAATCCTGGTTTATTTAATCATAAATGTTTAAGAAAACTATCAATCTCTTTACATTCAGTTAATAATATTAAAATAGATGATTATTATTTTAAGACCATTGATGAAATAATTGAAAAAGATTCAGATACTATCATTGAATTAAGATTCTATGATTTAAATAATCTAGATGATAATTTAAATAATTATTTAAATGTTCTTTATAATAAATACAATATATCAGATACAAAGAAAAATAATTCATTTAAATTAAAAGATAATGTTTATATCTATTTTGAAGAATTGTTTAAATGGCCTGATATTAATGATGAATATTTAGGGAATAAGGGAAAATGTCATGGAATAATAGATCAATTGGCAATTCTTTCTAATGGGCTTGTCACAAGCTGCTGTCTAGATTCAAATGGCATCAACGCCTTTGGAGATTTAAAAAAGGATAGCCTTAGGGATATCCTTAACAGTGAAATATATTTAAATGCTTTAAATGATTTAAGAAATAATAAATTAAGTCTTAGCCTTTGTGGTCATTGTGAGTATCGTTTACGTTTTGACCATAACAATAATTAAAGACAATACTGCTTAATGAAGATAAAGAAATGTCTTCATTATCTTTATGTTTTAAATAATAACCTTCAGTAAATATATCATCTAACTCTTTATATTTTTGAGGAATGATAAGACTGTAAGGTCTTTTTAATTTTAAGGTCTTTAATTCATGATTTCCTTTAGAAATAAAAGGATAGATATTATATTTATATTCATTTAAATAATCTTTTAGACTAGCGTATTCCTTGATATTTAAATGAAAGATTGAGCCCATTGATGCCCTTACAACTCTTGGATCAAAATAATCAATATCACTATTAACCAGAATAATATCTTTAAAATTAAAAGAAGTCGCAGAACGCATTATGGTACCAAGTTCACCATAATCATTAAAGCCATATAAAACAATATGACTATCACTTTCTAATTCTTTATAAAACTTCTTAAAGACTCCTATACCATAACAGTTTTCTTTTACTGATAAATTATCTATTACTTTATCATCTTCATATAATTCAATATTATTCTCTAGACATAATTTTAATAATTTATAATACTGATTATTCTTAATAGCTTTTGAAGATAAATATACTCTATCAATATGTTCAGGAACATTTAAAAGTGCTTCTATCGTTAAAGATATTCCTAAGATATATGAATGTGTATCACTAGTTTTATATTTGTCCATAATTCAATAAAAATTATACTAAAAAGAAAGGGAGTTTTAGACAGTTTTTTACTAAAAAGAAAGGGAGTTTATAACAAAAAAAGATAGTCCGATTATTTAGGACTATCTTATTTAATTACATATTCATCATTCTTAACATCTATCACAATCTTTTTAGCATCAGGATTAGCGATAATAAACCTTGCGAGTTTAGATTCTATTTCTCTTTGAATATGTCTTTTCATTGGACGAGCACCAAATTGAGGATCAAAACCTTCTTTAGATACTTTCTCTAACGCTTCATCACTAATAGTTAATTCAATATCATTATCTTCCATACGTTTAATTAATTGATTGATGAATTTTCTGGCGATATCTTTAATAACGATTTCATTTAATGGATTAAAGATAATTATTTCATCAATTCTATTGACGAATTCTGGTTTGAAAGTATCTTTTACTACTCTTTCATATGCCTTGTGCTTCTTATCGTCATCTTCTTCAAACGCAAATTCACTGCCAAGATTTGAAGTCATAATGATTACTGTATTCTTAAAATCAACAGTTACGCCTTTTGAATCAGTGATACGGCCATCATCTAATATTTGTAACAAGATATTAAAGACATCTGGATGAGCTTTTTCAATTTCATCTAATAAGACAATTGAATATGGTTTTCTTCTTACAGCTTCGGTTAATTGGCCACCCTCTTCATAACCAACATATCCTGGAGGAGCTCCAATTAATCTAGATACAGAGAATTTCTCCATATATTCAGACATATCAATTCTGACTATCTTATTTTCATCATCAAATAGTTGTTCAGCTAAAGCTTTTGCGACTTCTGTTTTACCAACACCAGTTGGACCTAAGAATAAGAATGAACCAATTGGTCTGTTGATATCACCAATGTTAGCTTTGTTTCTTAAAATGGCATCGCTAACTAAATCTAGTGCTTCATCTTGACCCATTACTCTTTTAGCTAAGATTTCATCTAACTTTAACAGTTTTTCTCTTTCAGTCTTTAATAATTTAGTTATCTCAATATGTGTCCATTTAGATACTACAGAGGCAATAGACTCTTCATCTACTACTTCTTTTAACATATTGCCTTCCTTATCAGCGTTCTTAGCTTTTTCTAACTTTCTTTCAAGTTCTGGAATAATGCCATATTTAAGTTCTGATGCGCGATTTAAATCACCTTCCTTATCAGCACTGGCATATTCAAGTCTAGCTTTCTCTAAATCTTCTTTTACTGTTTTAGAGGCAACTAATATTTCTTTTTCTTCCAGCCATTTTTTATGAAGTTCATTGTATCTTTCGCTTACTCTTTTAAGTTCAGCCTGTAAATCTTCTAAACGTTTTAAGGCTTTTTCATCATCTTTTTCTTTCTTTAAAGATACTTCTTCAATTTCTAATTGTTTCTTACGATGTTCAAGTTCATATAATTCATTAGGCATTGAATCCATATCAACTCTTGTGGCAGCACAAGCTTCATCAATCAAATCGATTGCCTTGTCTGGTAAGAAACGATCAGTGATATATCTGTTTGATAAAGTAGCTGCCGCAATAATAGCTTCATCTTTGATTGTTACACCATGATGGGCTTCAAAACGATCTTTTAGTCCTCTTAAGATTGAAATAGTTTCTTCAACGTCAGGTTCATCAACAGTAACTTTTTGAAATCTTCTTTCAAGTGCAGCATCCTTTTCTATATATTGACGATATTCATCAAATGTTGTCGCACCAATACACTTTAATTCACCTCTTGCCAACATTGGCTTTAAAAGATTTGCGGCATCCATAGCACCATCAGTTTTACCAGCACCCACAAGATTATGAATTTCGTCAATGAATAAAATGATCTGACCATTTTTATCCTTGACTTCTTTTAATACTGATTTTAATCTTTCTTCAAATTCACCACGATATTTGGCGCCCGCAATTAAAGCACCCATATCAAGTTCATACAAATCTTTATCTTTTAAGCTTACTGGTACATCGCCATTAAATATACGCCACGCAAGTCCTTCGACAATCGCTGTTTTACCAACACCTGGTTCACCAATAAGTACGGGATTATTTTTAGTTTTTCTTGATAAGATTTCAATTACTCTTCTAATCTCATCGTCTCTGCCAATTACTGGATCTACCTTGCCGTTTCTTACATCTAATACCAGGTTTCTTCCATATTTCTCTAATGGATTCAGATTGTTTTCATCACTTTGATTATTGATAGTAGCACCTCCTGATATATTATTAATCATTTCTTCTAATTGTTTCTCGTTAAAATGAATTAATTTTCTTATATTCTTTGAAAAAGTTGAATCATTAAATAGAATTTCCTTAAAATAATCTAAGGCTCCTAAGTAACGGTTACCCTTTTCTTTAGATAAACGTGCCGCTTTATTATATGATTCAATAACTGTTCTTGAAATACTTGGATCAGCAGCTGAATTATTGCTAGGAAGTTTATCAATATAAGAATTTGTACAATTGATTAATGGATTGATTTGTGTATTTAATTTATTTAAAACACTTAATACATCATTATCATCTAAGAAAGCTTTCATGATATGTTCATCACATAATTCAGGATTACCATTATCTTTACATATTGTTAAAGCTTTGATTAAGACATTCTGTAATTTTTCGGTCATTGTTTCAAAATTCATAAGCTCTCCTTTCTAGCACTCTAATTTAAGAGTGCTAAATATAAGTCTTTTTTAAGTAAGGATTTCTCCTTACTTAAATGTTTTCTTAAATTTTTCAAAGACATTTTCTTTATTTACTTTGTCTTTTAGTTTCTGGTAAAGTTCTTTTTCTTCTTTGCTTAATTTTGTCGGTATCTCAACTTTTAATTCAACATATTGATCACCTACAGTATTACTTCTTAAGCTCTTTACCCCATAGCCCTTGATTCTTAGTCTTGTGCCAGGCTGACTGCCTGCAGGAATGCTTAATGATACATCTCCATAACAGGTTGGTACATCAACCTTAGTGCCTAATGTCGCATCAATTGCGGAAATTGGAATTACGATATTAATATCATTTCCTTCTCTTACAAAGAATTTGTGAGGTCTAACAAGGATTTCAATATATAAATCACCATTAGGTCCACCATTATATCCTCTTTCACCATAACCAGCTATACGAATCTGTTGACCACTTGAAATGCCTGCAGGAATCTTAACTTCAACATTTTCTTTTTTATTGATATAGCCGGTGCCATAACAATTTGGACATTTATTTTCAATTGTCTTACCTGTTCCATTACAGTCTGAACAATCCACAACTGACTGCATAATGCCAAAAGCCGTTCTTGTTTGTCTTGTGACTTTACCAGTGCCATTACATGTCTTACATGTCTTAATATCATTTTTAGATTTTGCGCCAGTACCATCACATTTTTCACATTTCTTATCTACAGTAATGGAGATGGTTTTATTGACACCTTTGATTGATTCAAGAAATTCAATACTCATTTGCATATAACGATTATCACCCTTCATTGGACTATTTGGTCTGCTGCTTCTTGAGCCACCAAAACCAAAATTAGAGAAACCGCCCATGCCACCCATGATGTGGTCAAAGATGTCATTTAAATCACCAAAGCCACCGCTAGAGAAACCATCAAATCCACCAAAACCGCCAGCTGATCCTTCCAAACCTTCAAAGCCATATTGGTCATAAATCTGTTTCTTTTGAGGATCATTTAATACTTCATAGGCTTCATTGATTTCTTTAAATCTTTCTTCAGCACCAGCTTCTTTATTGATGTCAGGATGATATTTCTTGGCTAATTTACGATAAGCCTTTTTTATATCTTCATTACTAGCATCTTTAGAAATTTCTAGCACTTCATAATAATCTTTTTTAGCCATTCATATCTCTCCTTTCATATTCATTACAAGTCCTATGTTTATAGGACTTGTAATCGATTAATTAGTTTTTAGTTTCAAAGTCTGCATCTACAACATCATCATTTGGATTTGCGCTATTTGCTTGTCCTTGTGCTTGTTGTTGATACATTGCTTCAGCCATTGTTTGTGCAGCTTTTTCAAGTTCATCTAATTTAGTCTTTAAAGTTGCATAATCATTTTCATCAATAGCTTTTTGAAGTTCATCTCTTAAAGCTTTAACCTGATTCTTTTGCTCTTCAGTTACATTTTTATTATCAGATTCTAATGTTTGATCAATTTGAGCGATGAAGCCTTCAGCTTTATTTCTTAATTCGATTTCTTCTTTATGTTTTTCATCAGCTTCTTTATTTTCTTCAGCTTCCTTCATCATACGATCAATTTCTTCATCACTTAAAGCATTAGGATTTGAGATTGTAATATCTTGTGATTTATTTGTAGCTTTATCAGTAGCTGATACATGAACGATACCATTAACGTCAATATCAAATTTAACTTCAATTTGTGGAACACCACGTCTTGCTGGGGCGATACCTGATAATTGGAAGTTACCTAATGTTTTGTTGTCATTAGCCATTGGTCTTTCGCCTTGTAATACATGGATATCAACAGCTGGTTGGTTATCAGCAGCAGTTGAGAAAATTTGTGATTTAGATGTTGGAATAGTTGTATTTCTAGGGATTAATACAGTCATAACACCACCTAATGTTTCAATACCTAATGATAAAGGTGTTACATCAAGTAATAATACATCATGAGGGTTTTCACCACCTAGAATACCACCTTGAATTGCTGCACCCATAGCTACAACTTCATCAGGGTTTACTGATTTATTTGGTTCTTTTCCTAGTTCTCTTTTAACTGCATCTTGAACAGCAGGAATTCTTGTTGAACCACCTACTAATAATACTTGATCAATTTCGCTAGCTGATAAATTCGCGTCCTTTAAAGCTTGTCTAACTGGACCAACGGTTCTATCAACTAAATGTTTTGTCATCTTATCAAAATTAGCTCTATTTAAATCTGCTTCAAAATGTAATGGACCAGATTCATCAGCTGATACAAATGGTAATGAAATATGAGTTTGAGACATAGCACTTAAATCTTTTTTAGCTTTTTCAGCTGCTTCTTTTAATCTTTGAGTAGCCATGCGATCTTTTGATAAATCAATGCCATGATGTTCTTTCTTGAATTCTTCAACCATCCAATTAACGATTACTTCATCAAAGTCATCACCACCTAAACGATTATCACCAGCAGTAGCTAATACTTCAAATGTTCCATCAGCTAAATCTAGAATAGAAACATCAAATGTACCACCACCTAAGTCAAAGATTAAAACCTTTTGTTCAACATCAGTCTTATCAATACCAAACGCTAATGCTGCAGCAGTAGGCTCATTAATAATTCTTTCTACTTCAAGTCCCGCAATCTTACCAGCATCCTTAGTTGCTTGTCTTTGTGCATCATTGAAATATGCAGGAACTGTAATTACTGCCTTATCTACTTTTTCACCTAGATAATCTTCAGCATATTTCTTTAAATATTGAAGAATCATTGCTGAGATTTCCTGTGGTGTATAACTCTTACCAGCAGCTTCTACTTTTTCTTTTGAACCCATCTTTCTCTTTATTGAAGAGATAGTATCTTTGTTTGTAATTGCCTGTCTTTTTGCTGCTTCACCAACAACAATCTGTCCATCCTTAAATGAAACAACTGAAGGCGTAGTTCTATTGCCTTCTGGATTAGTGATGACTTTAGCTTCGCCACCTTCCATAACTGATACACAGCTATTTGTTGTACCTAAATCAATACCAATAATTTTACTCATGTTTAAATCCTCCTATTCACTTATTTTCACAAGTGCTGCTCTTAGCACTCGATCTTTTAACATGTAGCCTTTCTGTAATACTTCAATTACAATATTTGGTTTTGTTCCTTCTTTCTTTTCAACCATGATTGATTGTTCAAAGTTAGGATCAAATTCTTTTTCTAAACATTCAATTTCTTCAACACCTTCATTCTTTAATGATGTAACAAGCTGATCATATATCATCTTTACACCTTTATAGAAAGCATCTTCTTTGTTTTCATAACTTGATAATGCTCTTTCAAGATTATCAATAACTGGCAGCATTTCAAGTGCGAAACTCTGAATACGATATTTCTTTGTGTTAATCGCTTCCTGCTCCAATCTTTTCTTTAGATTTTCCATATCAGCGAATACTTTAAGATAATCGTTTTTCTGTTTTTCTAAATCTTCCTTAAGTTTTTTAATTTCTTCGTCTTTTGGATCAACTGCTTCTTCAGCTTCTATTTCTTCAGGAATCTCTTCGACAACTTCTTCTTGTTTTTTACCTTCTTTTTTCTTTTCCTTCATATAGATTCCTCCTATTTATATAAATCTTCTATTTGTTTGGTGATGAAATCTAATAATGAAATTACACGATTATATTCCATTCTTCTAGGACCAACAACCATCAACCTGCCAATATCAGAATGTGATAGTTTAATTTCGCTGGTGACAATAGCTAGATCGTCCTTCCAAAATAATTCGGTTCCTTTAGGAGTAATTGCGACAATATCTGTAATATCTTTATTGTCGATTACTTCTCTTATAGATTCTGGATTATCAAATACTTTGATAAGATTCTTTAATTTTTCAACATCAGAATATTCAGGCTGATACATTAATTTAGATGTGCCAGAGAAATATAATCTTTCACTCGCAAATCTAGAGAACGCTCCTACAAAGGCATTAAACAACATTTCATGTCTTTTAACGCTTTGAACAATAATTGGCTTTATTGATTCTAATTTTTCTTTTAGATCAACAATTGGAGTTCCCTTTAATCTTTCATTTAAGATATCTGCACAAGTCTTGATATCTTCGCTGCTAACTTCATCTTGGAAATTAAAGGTTTTATTTTCTGTATGACCAGTATTAGTCACAAAGACACAGACAGCAGTTTTATTATCCAAAGGAAATACTGATAAATGTTCAAGTGTTTGGCTCTTTGAATCTGAACCTAAGACACCACTTGTAAGATTTGTCATATCTGAAATCATCTTACAAGATTCTTTGACGCAATCTTCAACATTCATACTAGAATCTGAGAAGATGTTACTTAAAGCATACTTAACTTCTTCATCGATATTCTTTTCTAACAAGTTTTCACAATAGTATTTATAGCCCTTATTTGAAGGTACTCTACCAGCTGAAGTATGTGGTTTTTCAATGTATCCTTCTTTTTCAAGAACGACCATTTCGTTACGAATTGTAGCGCTTGAATAAGGCAGTTTATATTTGTCAACTAATGTTTTTGAAGCAACTGGTTCCGCAGTTTCAACGAATTCATCAACAATCGCTTTTAATATCTCAACCATTCTTTGTGTCAACATCTTCCCACCTCCTTTTAGCACTCTTTTATATCTACTGCTAATATACTATCAACAAAATTAGCACTTGTCAATAATAAGTGCTAAATAATTGAAAATGATTTTAATTCTATCTAACAGATGCTATTTATTTGTCAATAGCCTGTTTTATTTGAACCAACTCTTTGAATTAAGCCTCTTTCTCTTAAATAATCAATTATCTTTCTAACATAAGAAAACACTAAAAGAACTATTGTATAAAAGCTCATTCAATGTTGAATGTGGATTGTCATTAATAAGATTCATGATTTTCTTTTGTGATTTATTTAAGCCTTTGACATCAACAAGTTCTTTCTTATCAATAAAATCACGATTTAAAGTAATTGTTACAACAAGGAAAGTATCACTTATCGTAAATGCTTGTTTGCTTTAGTTAGAAATAATAAGTGGTACTCCATGTCCTGTTTTTTCAACGAAGCCTAACTGTCCTAACGTCTTTTGAAGCTTTGTATTAACTGGTCTACTTATTCCTCTAAAGAATTCTTATTTTGTTAAATCACTAGGTAACTGCCTGTCGAAATAACTTCAATGCGATCTGTATAAATATAGACGGCTGTGGATTAAGTTGTTCCCACCTAGTATGAAGACAAGCATTTTGCCAAGCTTCTTTGAATGATTCAAAATTGAATAGTTTTACTTCCTTTCTTTGATGAGAATTTAGTTCTACCTTTGTTTTGTTTTCTTGACCAATTATCATATCTAAATCTTTCATAAGTATTAGATATTGTTTTGTTTTTATTTGCTACTATACAGTGCCAAGCCAATATCATCCTATATTATTGTTACAAGTAAAAAGTATAAATTCCTAAAACAAAAAGGCTTTTTAAAGCCTTATGTGTTTATAAACTAATTAATCTTTATTTAATGATAGGCAATAAAAGTAATTCCATCACCAAATAAATCAGGCGTATATATAATCTCTAATTCTTCCCAATTAACAGGAACCTCGTAACCAATGACGCCTTTTATCTTTTTGCCTGCTGCCACTGTGCCATCTAATTGATTTTTGTTGCCCTTATCAATTAATGCATCTAAAGAATAGCCTAGAGAATATCCATCGCAATATGCATCAAACGATAAAACTGAACTTACAGTTATCTCTGAACTTGATTTGTTTTCAATTTCAAATTCGCATAGTACATATACATTGCCTTCATCTGGTTTATTGTAAGTTGATCCTTTGCTTTCGCTGACTTCAACTAATGTTGCAATGATATTTTCAAATTCAACTTTTTCGCCAACTTCAAATTTGCTTTCTTTTACTTCTTCTTTAGTCTCTTCTTGTGTTTTTTCTTCAACATAAGTTCCAACACTTTTTGGTTCATTAGTTGTTGTATCGCTACATGCAACTAGTGTTACTGTTAATAGAAAACAAACAAGGGCAATAATTATTTTTCTTATTTTCACGCTTGAACCTCCCCTTCTTGTTTAATGACTTCTTTTTGATTCTTTTTCATTTTTCCAAATGCAACGAAACATAAAATCATTTCAACAATAACGAACATGAAATATAAAAAGAAAAAGAGAATCGCAACAGCATAAAGAACACCAGCAACTAATGCGCCCCATCTAGCATTAAGAAAAAAGCCCAACCAGTTAAAAATAACAGCTATCCATACTATAGCCATATGTGGCATAACTAAAGCAGTCGCTAAAGTGGCACCTAACTGTTCACTACTGCTTATTGAAGCATCATTAATGCTTAAAAAATAACTTACTAAATAAATAGCATACGCAGTTCCTATAATTCCTGCAATCAACAATAATTTGCTTTTTTTCATAAAAACCTCTTTCTTTGTCGCAAATAATAAATCGATCTATACAAATAGACTTTCAAATATTTTGTGCTCAAAGAAATTATAAATTAGTTTTTAAAAGCTCATTGCCACCATATAGGGGGATGTTTTATTTAATCTCGCCACTGCTTTTTAAAGGTTTTTCATTGTTTTTGATGAGATATTCATTTAAGTCTAAAATATCGCCAACTCTATCATTGAAAGCCACGATTAATAAAGCATCTCTTTTATCTCTAGCATAAAATGGCGACATGCCATATAACATTAATGCTTTATTGGTTTCTTCAACATTAAAATTGCCTGCATAACAAAGCCTTAAAATAGTATCTCTTTGATTAGTATGTTTCTCACCAGACACTATCTTGTATCCATATTTTTCCGAAATATCTGCATCGATGAATACTTTTTGTTGAGTTATTTTTTTATCAAGTAACAAATCTCTAAAGTAATTACCAAAAGTTTTTGTTACTAGTTCACCTTTCTCATCTTCCATTATTCTATCAACACTTTTAGAGTGTGCATTTAATAAAATACCTTCTAATTCTTTCGTAGTTTTTTTCATATTGTCCTTTTCTTTTTTTATATAATAAAAATATGTTTGAAAAATATGAATTCATTGAATCCATAAATGATGAGCACAAAGTATATCTAGTTAAAAATATACAAGACGGTTGTTATTATGTCAAAAAAGTTTTAGATATTTATGACAAAAATATATATGAACTTCTACTTAACAATCATTTTGTAGGTATTCCACAAGTTGTGGAAATTAGCGAAGATAATGGGCAACTAACAGTTTTTGAAAAATTTATTTCTGGCAAAAACCTCGATGAGATTTTAAATGAAGGAAGATCATTTTTTGTTTATGAAGTAAAGGAAATAATCATCGAAATATGTCAAATATTAAAACAATTAAACAAGATTGCACCTGTGGTTCATCGAGATATCAAGCCTTCAAACATCATAATGAATAATGATGGACCTTATTTAATAGATTTCAATACAGCTAAATTTGTTGACAAGAATAAAAGTAGAGATACTGTTTTATTAGGAACTGAAGGATATGCCGCTCCTGAACAATATGGATTTGCTTCATCAAATATGCAAACAGATATTTATGCACTTGGAATATTGATGAAAGAATTAGCGACAAGAAATACATCAAGATTATTATCAAAGGATTTAGAAAATATCATAAGCCGTTGCACAAGGCTAGATCCAAAAGATCGCTTTTCAAACTACGATGAATTAATTGAAGCTTTAGCACCAACTAACAAACAAAAGAAGAATACAAATCACCACAAATACGCATTAGTAGGTTTCCGTTCAGACAAACTTTATATTAAGATATTTGCGAGCTTGTGGTATCTGGCCATTGTTTATGTAGGTTTTACAATGAATGTTGATAACACTACGGGAGCTATGTTGTTCTTTGATCGGCTTGGCTGTTCTTTGGCTTTTATTGCGATGACTTTATTTGGTGGTAATTATTTAAATATTCATGAAAAACTCTCACTTACCAAAACAAATAAAGTAGTGAGAGTTATTCTTGTTGTCATAGTTGATTATTTATTAGGTGTAGCAATTATTTTTGCAACACTTTTAATACAAACTTTAATTGAGTCTATTATTTCTTTAGTTTAGCAATAACATCTTTCCAAATTTCTTTAGGAAGATATTTAGTTATATCGCCACCATAAGTTGCGATTTCTTTGACGATACTTGAAGATATAAATGATAATTCAGGTTTGGCAACTAATAAATAAGTTTCTATTTTATTATTTAGAGTCATATTAGTTGTAGCTTGTGCTAGTTCATATTCATAATCACTAACAGCTCTAATGCCTCTAATAATTACTTGGCATCCAAGTTTTTTCGCAAGGTCAACAGTCAAACTGCTATCACTCACAATAGAAACATTCTTGATATTCTTAGTACATTTTTTTACGAACTTAATTCTTTCTTCCAATGTGAACGAACAGTTCTTTGCTGCATTAATCATGATAGCTACATATACATGATCAAATGTTTTAGCTGCTCTTTTAATGATGTCTAGATGCCCTTCTGTGATAGGATCAAAGGTTCCTGGATAAATAGCTTTTGTCATCTTCTAACCCCTCTTGTAATAATGTAATTTAGTGATGCCATATTTCTTTTCTTTATATTTTGTTAAATCATTATAATTGTCTTTTAAATCTAAGTCTTTTTTTGTCTCTATTATTATTATACCTTTTTGACTTAAGACATTATATTTATCTA
>CAMKTV010000013.1 GCA_946415785.1 uncultured Solobacterium sp. | reverse complement strand
AAAATCCTCTATAAATAAAGGCTTGTTGATTTGATTTGAATCATAAATTGTTTGAAGTATTGTCATATTCTCTCCAAAACCATATTATCATTTATGTATATATTTGTAAATTATTATGTATATATTTGTAAATAGTAAATATTTACCTCGCAATTAGAAAACTATCTCGCTTTGAAATCCTGGTCAGCTTTTAAACAATAGTATTTAATACATTCTATTTCTTTTTCATCATATGGATAGCCATTAAAACGATACAGATCATGCTGCCACTTGGTTAAATCTAAATTAGATTTATCTTTTAGATGGAAATATCTTCCCCATGGTTCATATGTTTGACTATACCCTTGTATTAATCCCCAATGATATGAACCAATCTTTTCTTCATAAAAATAAGGAAAAATATCTAAAACATTATTATGGCTACAGCGATTTAACCATTCATTATTAATTAATGGCCTATCATATATCTTTCTTAAGTTATCGACAATCTTTTTCATATTTTCAAAAGATCCATAATAATGGAAAGTAATGATATCTGATAATTCTAAAGCTCTTTTTTCTATTTCAAGTCTAGGCAACAAATCTTTATCATAGCTCCATACATCAGCCGTTAATGGTGCAATCGAATCATGTGATCTGATTATTTCAAAGAACTTTTCCATTGCTTTTAAACTTAAATTACCTCTTCTGCCATTTCCAGGTTCATTGAAAATATCCCAGACTTGTAAACGAGGATCTTTAGCATATTTGCTTCCTAATTCATCAACCATCTTATAATAATATGGTTCAAATTCTTCTTCATCCATTAAATAATAGCCAGGAGCATCATATATTCCTTCGTGAGGGTTTATCTTTTTTCCTCCATGATGTCCCCAATCAACTTTTTGTGGTCCAAAGCTAACTTTTTCAAATACTTCCTTTGGCACTGAACAGTCATTGCCTATTGTAAGCATTACCTTTAGTCCGTATTTATCAGCTAAAGAAAAATATTCTTCAAGATTATTCATAAATGAATCGTGCTCATAATACCAGCATTCAAATTGGATGATTGCCCTCACCGCATTAAAACCCGTATTGGCTGCTAAAGAAAATTCATATTCAATTTGTTTAGCTACTTCTTCATGATTATAGTTTTGCCACATCGCAATACGATTGACACAATTTGATGGATAACCATTAAAGCCTCTTATCCAAGATAAAGAATTATACCAATCCCATGCTTCCTTTTTTGTCCATTGTCTTTTCATATTAAATAATCTTTATTTCATCTTTATAAACACCAACTCTAAAATTTGGTCCACTTTCTTCATGGTCAATATTCACTGACATACATGATTGATTGCTGGAAACAATAGCCCTTAAAGAAAGATAGATTGCACTTTCGCTTAAATCCCAATTCTTGGTTATAGAAACAAGTCTTTGCATCTCCTTAAAAGCTCTAGTAAGTGCCATGTTGCTGTCAATTCCATTAGCATTTACATAATATGCATCTTTTGTTTCTAGAAGCGGCCAGTTTAATTTAAAGTCTTTAATGATTCTAACTCTAACAGTTACTGCACCTTTTATTTCAATACCAGTTCCTGCTATTTCTCCATCTCCCATTAAGGCATGAAGATCACCAATTGATAATAAACCGCCATCAACTTCACAAGGCAAATAGATAGTTGTTCCTTTATTTAATAATGGATTGTCCATGTTACCACCTAAATAAAAGGAATCTTCTGTAGAAATTATTTTATCTTTTGGGGCTAAACCAATAACACCAATCATTGGCTTAATCTTAATCTTTAAATCATTGAATTTAATATGATTATTTTCTATTTCAAATTCTTTTGTTCTTAGTTCGCAGTTTTCCCATAAGATGCCTACATCTTCCATTGTGCAACATATACCTTTTGAATCAATTTCAATATCAATAATATCAACAGCTAAAACATCATTTTCTTTTAAGCCATTAATATATAAAGGTCCTGTTGCTGGATTGGCAATCTCATTTTTCTCTTTGCCACGATCTTGATGATTCTTGATGACATTATTAAAACAATCTCTAGTATAAAACTTTACAATATCACCATCTTCACACCTAGCGACTTCTTTAATTTCTTTATTAAATTCACCTATATATTTATCTTGAATTTCAATCATTTACTGCCATTAATTAGAGGTGAAACTCTTTTATATAAAATAAAAGTTATAAAACAAACTAATATTCCTTTAATGAAATTAAATGGAATTGTACAGAATAGTATTAATGTAAATAATGAATTAACACTTGGGAATATTTTTGTGCCTAAACCAATGATAGCTTCAAGTGGAAAATTCATAAATTTTACATAAGCAGGTATTAAAACAAAATAATTGATTAAAGCACTTACAACAACTAAAAAGATAATGCCACAAACCATTGATTGTACTGCACCAGATTTAGTATGATTCAAACGATATAAAATAGCAGCTGGAACACATATTGCGCAAGACATAATGAAATTTGATATTTCACCTATAAAGGCAGTCGTAGTTCCTTCAATAATTAAATTGATAAGATTTTTAATTAGACAAATTAAGACAGCTGCCCAAGGGCCTAGCGCAAAGCCACCAATTAAACAAACTGTATCAGAGAATTCAAGTTTATAAAAACTAGGTGCAATTGGAATAGGAAACTTGACATACGTCATAAGAACTCCTGCTAAGGCACCTAGAATAGAAACGACCGCAATAAATCTTGTTTTTGAATTTTTCATATTTCCTCCCATCCAGACTTTACTGTCGCCACTTGAATTTCACAAGTTCAGTTATTACTCGCGGGGTATACCGCCGGTCGGGAAATTAACCCTGTCCTGAAAACACAATTTAATAATAAACCCATCTATAAACAAATACAAGAATATTACCTTGTTTATCATAAAACGTTATTTAAGATGATAATCCATATTTATCACTTGTTTTTATCGCTTGTTTTTTATAAGAAGCGATAAAGTAAATTGATTGACGACTATGCTTTCATCTAATTTTGGGATCACCCGTCAGCTTTTTTGTGTTTTAAGTATGGAATGATAACTAGAACAAGTTTAGATTCTAAGTCGCTACAACAGGTGTCAAATTTTTAAGATAAAGTTATCAGATTATATCTTTGCCAATACTTTCATTTTGAAGAGCGATCTGTTTTTTGATTCGATATAGACGATTATCAACTCTTTTTTCACTTACTTTTAGTTTTTTAGCTATTTCTTTATAGCTGTATCTTTCAAAGCGCATCAATAATATTTGTTTATCCATTTTACTAAAATGTCTTAGCTGGTCTTTGATTCTTTCGCTCTTATGATATTCGATTGGATTTTCACATATACAATCAGCTTTGATTTCATTGTAGTGATCAAGATGTTCTACATTATCAATCGAATAAGATTCATTAACATACTTTCTAAGCTGACTCAAATAAAAACGCTGTATCTTTCTTTTGATGACAATATAAACAAAAGTAGAAAATTTGGTATCTTTACTTTTATCATATGCGAAACAGGCATCATAGATGGCAATCAATCCTTCCTGATATAAATCTTCAGTACTAATCGTATAGTCACCATAATCTAATTGATAAGTATTAATAATTGAATAGATCATTTTTTCATAAAGAACAACTGCTTCCTTATAAGCTGATTCATCTTTATTCTTAACTCTTTCAATAAGTTCATTAGTCTTCATAGACTTATTATTAAATAAAAAGAGGTTTTCCTCTTCTCAAATTATTTTCAATTTTATTAACTTTTCCACTGTCTATTTCTGTCGATAACTTAAGACATTATAAATCATGATGCCTGCTGCAACTGAAGCATTTAAGGAATTGATTTTGCCTTTCATTGGCATCTTTACCATGAAATCACATTCGCTTTGTACAAGACGACTTATGCCTTCTCCTTCAGAGCCGACAACGATAACTGTATTCATGTTGTAGTCAATCTTATCATAATCATCTTTAGCACTGGCGTCAGTTCCTACAACCCAATAGCCATTATCTTTTAATTCTTTGATTGTATTAACTAGATTTGTAACTTCCACAACTTTCACATATTCTAAAGCACCACTTGCGACCTTAGCTACCGTATCATTTACTTTGACACTGTTGTGTTTCTTATAAATGATTCCATCTGCTCCGGCTGCTTCACAAGTTCTAATAATAGCTCCTAAATTATGTGGATCTTTCAAGCCATCCAATACGACAATAAGACCATTTTCAAGCTTTAAGATATCTTTTAACTGAAATGTTTTATATTCACTTACTTCACCAAGCAATCCTTGATGATTCTTATTGTTTGATAAATAATCTAATCTGGCTTTATTGACAATTTCATAATCGACATTTAATTTTTTTAAACGACCAATAATAAAACTGTCACTTAAAACATACGCCTTTTTAATACGCCCATTATTTAAAGCTTCGACAAAACTGTTTTTTCCATAGACAATATTATTCATCTTATTTACCTACCTTGAATATTTCTTTAAATAATTCTTCTAAACGTTTCTTATCAGTTAAATATAAATAACCTACAATCGCTTCTAAGCCAGAGGCTATCTTATAAGAGTCCAAATCACCATTTTTAGGAATATGAGTGATATGATTTCTGCCTCTTTTAAAAATATAGTCTTCCATTTCATTAAAGAAAGCTAATTCTTTTAAGGCAAGATAGACATTCATTTGACCTTTTGCGCTATTATAAGAGTTACATAATTTTTGAAGCTGTTTAGAATTTTGAAATCCTTCATTAATAAAATGTTCACGCACTCTTAATGTATAAACTGCATCACCTATAAAGCTTAAAGAATTAGAACTTATTTCTTTAATATTCATTTATAAAATTCCTTTTTCAGTCAATACTGCACGATACTTGTCAGCTGTTTCAAAATCCTTTTGATTCTTTGCGACTAACCAGGCATCATATGTTTTTAAATCATCATCATCCATTTTTACTTCTTTAATATCAATACCTAAAATATCTAACATCTTCTTAATTGCGTTGTATTGTTTACTTATTTCTTCAAAGTCAATTTCTTTTACTCTTAAGGCCTGATTTAATAATTTAACAGTATCAAAGATAACCATATAAGCATTTGGTGTATTTAAATCATCCTGCATCTGTTTTAAGAATTCTTCATATTTTTCTTCATTATAAGAATTAGAGAATTCCTTTCTACTAGTCTTAACTTTAACTTCAGCCTGTTTTAAAGCGAGTTCAATTTTATTAAGTTCTGTTTTAGCGGCATTGAATGTTTCATCATCATAAATTAATGAATCACGATATCTGGCACTTAATAAAAACCAACGTACTAGATTGGCGCCATATTGTTCAATGACATCTTTAGCCCATTGGGTGTTGCCTAATGATTTAGACATCTTGCCACCCTTTGTTTCTAACATACCATTATGTACCCAATAATTAGCTAAATGATGACCATTGACACATCTTGATTGTGCCATCTCATTTTCATGATGTGGGAATTTAAGATCCTTACCACCACCATGGATATCAATTAAGCCACCATCAAATTCTTTACCAATCATGACAACACATTCTGTATGCCAGCCAGGTCTGCCTTCACCCCATGGTGAATCCCATTTAATTCCTTTTTCGGTTTTTTTCCATAAAGCGAAATCAAGTGGGTTTTTCTTTGCTTCATCAATTTCAACTCTGGCACCAGAATCTAAATCTTCTAATTTCTGATGTGATAATTCACCATAATTAGGATCATCTTTTACAGAAAAATAAACATCACCATCTAATTCATATGCCCATCCTTTTTTAACAAGTTCATCAATAAAGGCAATTATTTCATCCATTGTTTCTGTAACTCTTGGAGTAACATCGATTGGTATGATATTTAAGCTGTTTCTTACATCGTTATAAGCTTTGATGTATCTTTCAGCTATTTCTTTTTCACTGACGCCTTCTTCAATTGCCTTGTTTATAATTTTGTCATCAACATCAGTAAAATTAGAAACAAATTTTACTTTATATCCTAAAGCTTCAAGAGTTCTTCTTAATGTATCAAATACAACTATTGGTCTGGCATTGCCTATATGGGCATGATTATAAACAGTTGGTCCACAAACATACATATTAACTTGGCCTTCATTAATAGGCTTAAATTCTTCTTCTTTTAATGTATAACTGTTATATAGTTTCATCCGCTTCTCCCTTCAAATAGAATTGATAGATACTTTCTATTACTTTAATATAATCCTTCATATCATCAGTTTTAATATAGTCATCTTTATTTATGATGTTTTGTTTAATCATTTCGATTAATTCTTCATCACTATATTTTTCACTTTTATCTTTAATGTGCCAAATCTTATTCATCTTCGTTTTCCTCTTGCGCAATCTTACATATATAATAAGTCACTGTCGCTTTTTCTAAATCTTTTTTGGCTATTCTTTGTCCTGAAGAAATACCATCAATACGAATAATCATTCTTCCTTCTATTTCACATGCATTTCCGGTTTCAATACTGTTGATATTTGTTACACCAATAGATTTTAAATATTCTTTAAATTCTTCAACGCTCATTTCTTCTAATTTGGCAATAACAACATATTCTTCATTATTATTCTCAGGTCTAGTATAGAAAAATTCAACAACTTTTGGTTTTGAATTTTCATAATATTCACCATCACCCAAAGTAGTAATAGTAATACGATATGTATTTCCACTAATTAAATTATCACTTGAGAAAGAAGCATTTAAATTATCAGTAATGACTTTAGTATTTTCATCATCATTTATGATAATCTCATATCCTGATGCATTTTCAATTGCATCATAGCTTACAAGAATATTATCGCCAAATGATATATTGACATTACCAACCTGTTCAAGGACTATCATTTCTTCATTTGTCTTTTCAAATTGATGATAAGCATTATTACCTGCACCATATATTTGTTTACCATCAAAGGCAATTAAATAATCACTGCCTGCATCAATCGCTATAATGTTTTTCCACTTAGCGACTTCTTTTTTCATTTTAGAATCTTCGCAATCTATAAGCACAGTGCCATCTTTTAAAAGTCCCGCAATAAATTCTTCACCACAACAGATGTCGATAACATCTTGCCACTTATAAATCTCTAAGAAATTTTTATTCTTCGCAACATATTCAATCAAGCCATCTTCATCAATAACAACAAGGTTATCTTCACTTGTGTCTAAATCTTTTATATTGATAAATGTTTTGATTTTACTTGAACCAATAAATTCACCAGCAGAATATAAAATGCCCTCATTATCTAAACATATCGTTCCGTTTTTAGAAGCATATATCTTTTTGATATTTTTAAAATCATTTACTTCACATTGAAAATATTCATTATCTCCACAAGCATATACATTGCCTTTATAATCTAGAGCAACAACATGTTTTTCTCCAGCAGCAATATCAATAATATTCTTCCAGGTATTAATTATTTCTCTATTTTCATTATCTAGGCCAGAACAACTTAAAGTTCCATCTGCTTTTAAGATGATAGTAAAATCCTTCCCTGTAGCTACCTTAACTGGATTTTCACATAATAGATTCGATAATTGATCATTACTGTTATCACCACTACCTTTTACTAATCCATTATCATCAATATAAACAACACTAATTTCTGATACTGATAAACGATTATTATTTTCTAAAGCTAAATTAAGTACGACATCTTCTTTGTTAAAAATAATAAAAGCTAAAATACCTAATATTACTACACCAATTGTTGTGCCAACTAAAATCGCATTCCTGCGCACAAAATCTTTAAAGTAATCAAAGATTTTCTTCTTTGGCAAAAAATAAGCTATATTTATTTCATCTGTCTTAGAACTTGTGACATCATATAAAGTAACATCTTCACTGTTTCTTATTATTTCATCAACATCGATATGGTATAGCTTGGCAATCTTCTTACATTGATCATAATTTAAGATTTTTCGTCCATTTTCATAGGCCATATATTCAACGACATCAACTCTTAAAACCTTCGCTAAGTGTTCTTGCGAATAGTTATAATGTTTACGTAGTTTTAATAGCTTATTAGGCAAATAATTCATAGGATTATTATATCACTTGTCATTTTTTAAGATTTGTCTAAAAAATATTGTAAAAAAGAAGTTGTTGTGCTAATATAATTAAGCAACGCCTGATTAGCTCAGTCGGTAGAGCGTCCGGCTGTTAACCGGCAGGTCACAGGTTCGAGTCCTGTATCAGGCGCCATTTTTTATGGCTAGTTGGTGAAGCGGCTTAACACACTGCCCTTTCACGGCAGCATTCACGGGTTCGAATCCCGTACTAGTCACCATCTAAAATATACCACTTCATTGTGGTTTTATTATTCAAAGACCCCCTAGCTCAGTTGGTAGAGCATCTGACTCTTAATCAGAGGGTCTAGGGTTCGAATCCCTAGGGGGTCACCACTTAAGAATTATGCCCATTAGATGGGCTTTTTTAATGCTTAAACGCTAGATAGAAAACAAACTAATAATTAAGAAAGCCCTCAATAAAAATAGAAGCCAAAGGCTTCTATTTACTGTTCCATTTTTCAAATTCTTCATCTGTCGCCAAGACATAATGAGTATCACTTAACCAATGCTGAGTACCTTTTGTATAATCAACGCCTTGAGCATCTTTATCATAAGTGATAGCTACTCTTTTCTTTTCAACAACTGGATTTGGATGAGGAATTGCGCTTAATAATGATTTAGTATATGGATGAATTGGATTTTCAAATATTTCATCTGTTGTTCCAGTTTCAACGATATGGCCTAGATGCATAACACCAATACGGTCAGAAATATATTTGACCATTGATAGGTCATGGGCAATAAACAGATATGTTGTGCCAAGTTCATCCTGAAGGTCTTTCATCATATTGACTACTTGAGCCTGAATAGAAACATCAAGTGCAGAAATACATTCATCCGCAATGACAAGTTTAGGATTCATAACTAGAGCTCTAGCAATTCCTACTCTTTGTCTTTGACCGCCAGAGAATTGATGAGGGAAACGTGTTCCTTGTTCAGCAGATAAGCCAACTTTATCTAAGATTCTGCTTACTTTTTCATCAACTTCTTTTTTTGATTTACATAGATGATGAATTTCTAAGCCTTCCGCAATAATCTGCGATACTTTTCTTCTTGGATTTAAACATGCCATTGGATCTTGGAAGATCATCTGCATATTAGTTCTAAGGAAGCTTTCATCTTCTTTAGATAGTTTCCCAGAAATATCATGACCATCAAAGATAATCTTTCCGTCAGTTGGATCATATAGTCTTATTAGGGCTCTACCAGTAGTAGATTTGCCACTTCCTGATTCACCTACTAGACCATAAGTTTCACCTTCATAAATATCGAAGCTGATTCCATCAACGGCTTTGGTCGTGAACTTCCTTGAAATCTTAAAATGTTGTTTTAGATTTTCTACATGAAGTAGAGGTTGTTTAGTTTGTGTCATCTTTAAAAGCCTCCTTCTTCATCTTTTCTAATTTTTCAACTAATTCTGCAGGTAGCTGAACTTTAGGAGCTCTTGGATCTGCTAACCAAGAAGCAACTCTATGTTGGCCACCGACATCATACATTGGTGGTTCCTCTTTATAATCGATATTTAATGCATAAGGATTTCTAAGCGCGAAAGCATCGCCTTCAACTCTTTCCATCAGATTTGGTGGTGAGCCAGGGATCGCAAACAATCTTCTTGAATTAGTATCAGTATCAGGCATTGAAGATAATAGTCCCCAAGTATATGGATGACGTGGATCATAGAAGACTTCATTGATCTTACCTTTTTCAACAATTCTTCCTGCATACATGACAGCTACATAATCCGCAACCTTAGCGACAACACCTAAGTCATGAGTAATATAAATTACAGAGATACCTTTTTTATTTTGAATATCTTTTATTAATTCAAGAATCTTCGCCTGTATTGTTACATCTAATGCAGTAGTAGGTTCATCACAAATAAGTACATCAGGATCACAAGCTAACGCAATCGCAATGACAACTCTTTGTCTCATGCCGCCTGATAGTTCATGAGGATACTGTTTAAATCTTTTATCAGGATTATCAATTCCTACTTCTTCTAATAGTTTTAAAACTCTAGTCTTAGCTTCTTCTTTAGAGATTTTATAATGTTCTCTCATTGGCTCCATAATCTGTTTGCCAATGGTCATTGTTGGATCTAAAGAAGTCATTGGATCTTGGAAAACCATCGCAATGTGTTTGCCACATAATTTATAACGAATATCCTTTTGTGACATCTTAACCAAATCAACTTCTTGTTCAACGCCATCTTTATCAGTATAGTGATAAACAATCTGTCCAGAATCAATGACACCATTTGAATCTAATATTCCCATGATGGTTTTTACAGTTACTGACTTACCACTTCCAGATTCACCTACAATCGCAATTGTTTCACCTTTAAATAAGTCTAGTCTTACACCTCTTATCGCTCTTACTGTTCCATAAGCGGTTTTAAAAGAGATATTTAAATCACGGATATATAAGACACGGTCATTCTTATTTCTTTTAACTGTCTCCATAAAACCTCCTTATTTATTAAGCATCTTAGGGTCAAAGGCATCCCTTAAACCATCTGCGAATAAGTTAAAGCACAACATTAATACAGCCATGACAACTACAGGGATTATTAAAATATGTGGGAATGTTGTCATTGACTTATAACCATCAGAAACAAGCGATCCTAATGAAGCCATAGGTGCAGGTACACCTAAACCTAAGAAAGACAGATAAGCTTCTAGGAATATTGCATTAGGAATTGAAAACATTGAAGTTACAATAACTTGTCCTAAAATATTTGGAAGTATTTCTGAGAAAATAATTCTTCCCTTTTTAGCACCTAGAGTTCTAGAAGCTAAAACGAATTCTTGTTCCTTAATTTTTAATACCTGGGCTCTGGCAATTCTTTCCATACCAATCCAACCAGTAAGCATCAAAGCAAAAATGATTGAAGTAATTCCAGCTGGAAGTACCATACCTAAAAGTGTAACGATTACCAAAGTTGGAATACCATTTAAGATTTCAGCGAATCTTTGCATGACACTATCAACCATGCCACCAAAATATCCTGATACAAGGCCATATACCATACCAATGACAATATCAATTAATACTGCAGCCAAGGCAATAATTAAAGATACTCTTGTACCTGACCAAACACGAGTCCAGATATCTCTGCCTTGTGTATCACTACCAAACCAATAATAAACATCACTGGCACCCTTTTCAGCATATTGATTGACACCATTGTGATAACCATCCGCAATACCTAATTTTTCTAAACCAGGAATTCTTGGTACCAAACACTCTTGGCCACTATGAATTTGTTTATAAGTAAAATCATTCATATTTGGACCAATGATTGCCATAAAAACAATAATGATGATAATGATAATACCAATTAATGCACCCTTATTCTTTTTGAAGTTATTCCAAACATCTTTCGCATAAGAAGTAGCACTATAGTTTTTATCAATAATCTTTTCGCCAGCACTACGGGCAAACTTAAAGTCATCTAGATGAAATTCATGATCAAAATTTGACATCTTATTTGTCCTCCTTTGCGATACGAATACGTGGGTCAATAATACCATATAAAATATCTACAAATAACATTGTCACAATATACATTACCGAATACACAAATGCACAAGCAATTGTGACATTGTAGTCATTTTCCTGAATAGCTGTAATCATTAATCTACCAATACCTGGAATACCAAAGATTTTTTCAATAACACTTGAACCAGTTAATAGATTGACTAAGATTGGTCCCATAACAGTGATAACCGGAATTAATGTATTTCTTAATACATGAGAAATAATCATCTTCCAGTTTTTAACGCCTTTTGATTGTACTAATAAAATATAATCTGAATTTAATACATCAATCATTTCACTTCTTGTGAATCTGGCAATATTTGCGGTAGGAGATACCGATAAGGCAATTGCCGGTAATATTAAAGAAATAAATGGTTGTTTTGTGTTAAACAGAATTGGCAACCAATGTAGTCGATAAGCAATAAAATAACATAGTAATAAAGCAAAGACATAAGAAGGAATACTTACACCTATTACTGAAATAGCAGAACATAAATTATCAATCCAGGTATTATGGTTTAATGCTGCAAGAATGCCTAATAATAAACCTAAAACAGTTCCGATAAGCATCGCTAAAGCACCAACACCAATCGAAATACCCAAGCGATCTTTTACCATATCACTAACAGCAAAATTCTTATTGATGGCATATGATACACCTAAATCGCCTTTTAACATATTCTTTGCGTATAAAAAGAATCTGGTTGATATCGGTTTATCTAGGCCATATTTTGCGAATAATAATGTTTTTTGAGCCTCGGTTAATTTTTCATCATTAAATGGTGTTCCTGGCATGAGATCCATCAGAATAAACAAGACCAGTAAAATAACAAAAAGTGTAGCTAAAGAAATAAGTACTCTTTTTAATATATATTTTCTCATGCGTCCTCCCTTCTTAAATGTAGAAAACTAGAGCGACTACCTAGTCGCTCTAGTTATAAATAGTTTTTAAATAGTCAAATTATTTCTTACAGATATGACGATAGTTATCAACAGCTGCAGAGTGGAATTCGATACCACTTACGCCTGGTCTGATAATCATAGCGCCACCAGCTTGGAATACTGGAATAACACCAGCATCTTGTTCAACTAATACTTTTTCAGCATCTAAGAATAATTGCCATCTTTCAGCCATATCAGTTGTAGCTTCAGCATCAGCAACGTCCTTATCATAAGCTTCAGAAGCATATCTACCAGAGTTATTTGAAGTATTTTGACTTACAAATAGATCCATATAAGTTTGAGGATCAGCATAGTCTGGGCCCCAACGAGTTAAAGCAACTTCATAGTCACCATCAGTCATTAGAGCTAATCTTTCTTTCTTTTGTTTAGAAACTAGATTTACTTTAAAGCCAGCTTCTTCTAGATAGAATTGAATTTGTTCAGCAGCTTTAATTACTGAATCACCTTCGTTTGTACCATATAGAAGATTAATAGTGATTTCATCAACGCCTAATTCTTCTTTACCTAAAGCAAGTAATTCTTTAGCTTTAGCAACATCATAAGCAACTACACTACCTTGGTCTTCTCTAAAGTCAGTACCATCAACTGGGCTACCAGCTAGTTTAAATGGAATGATACCTTCAGCAGCAACTGAACCATCGTTTAATGATTTAGCGATTGCTTCTCTATCAAGTGCAAATAAGATTGCTTGTCTGATATTTTCATTTTGATAAGTTACTAATGTATCAGAATGATTGATATTTAATGATAAGTAGAATAGATAGCCTTGTAGACGATCTACATAGCCTTCAGCACCCTTATTAGCATCAACTTGTTCACCTGAAAGGATAACTGTATCAATATTGCCTGCTTCATATTCCATTAAAGCAGTTTGAGTGTCTTCTAATACTCTAAATACAACCTTGTCTGGTCCACCAGCTTTAGCATATTCTTCTGCGAAATAGTAATTAGGATTCTTAACCATTTCATAAGAATAACCTGGAGTCCAAGAATCAAGAATATATGGTCCACATGCAAGAACAGTTTCTGCACTAGTTGCATATTGGTCGCCTTGTTGTTTAACGAAGTCTTCTTTAACTGGGAATGTGCTAGGGAATGCTAGACAGCCCATGAAGATTCCAGAAGGTGCAAATAATGTAACTTCAAATGTCTTTTCATCAAGAGCTTTCCAAGATTCAACTGACATTGTTTCTAACCACCAGTTGTATTCAGAAGCTAATTCTTCAGAAACTAATCTGCTCCATGCATATTCAAAGTCATAAGCAGTAACAGGAGCTACTTCTTCGCCGGCTTTGTTATACCAATTAGCATCATCTCTAATCTTGAATGTATAAACTGTACCTTCTTCATTTACTTCATAACTTTCAGCTAAATCAAGTTTCCAGTTACCGTCTTTATCAAGTTCAGTTAAACCAGCCATGAACATTGTTTGAGCGATAAATGAAGTACCATCAGTTGCTACATGGTTATCAAGATAGATAATATCCGTGTTGGTAACTAATGTTACAACGTTTTCTTCGGCGTCATCACTTCCTTTACCAGTACAGCCGACTAAAACGAATAATGTTAATAGAACTACTAATAGTTTTTTCATTAACAAAAGTCCTCCTTTAATAATAATAAACTTATTATAATTGTTTGAAAAAGTGGCTGTCAATAAAAATTGATAAATTTTTTCATAGTTATGAAAATATTTTCATAACATATTAATACTAAATTATTCCTTTTATTAAATAAATTGATAAAATTAATATATGTTGCAAATAAAGAATATTTTCAAGACTTATAAAACAGGTGACTTGGTTCAAAAAGCTTTAAATGATGTATCACTAAATTTTAGAGACAATGAATTTGTCGCAATATTAGGACCATCTGGTTCTGGCAAAACTACCCTTTTAAATATAATTGGTGGATTAGATCGTTATGATGAAGGTGATTTAGTCATTAATGGTATCTCAACAAAGAATTATAAAGATAGGGATTTTGATGCTTATCGCAATCATAGTGTTGGTTTTGTATTCCAATCTTATAATCTAATACCTCATCAAAGTATTCTATCTAATGTTGAATTAGCTTTGACAATAGGTGGCATTAAAGCTAAAGAAAGAAGAAAAAGAGCGATTGACGTTTTAGAAGCTGTAGGCTTAAAAGAACAGATGCATAAAAAACCTAATCAGATGTCAGGTGGCCAAATGCAAAGAGTGGCCATCGCTAGAGCTCTTGTCAATAATCCAGAAATTGTTTTGGCAGATGAACCAACCGGCGCCTTAGATACTAAGACATCAACACAAGTAATGGAATTATTAAAAGAAGTAGCTAAAGATAGACTGGTCATCATGGTCACTCATAATAGAGAATTAGCCGATAAATATGCCAATCGAATTGTCAATTTAAAAGATGGCGAAATCATTGGAGATTCTAATCCTAATATAAATAATGAAGATATTAATGGCAAATCAAAGAAAAAACTCAAAGCCCATATGAATTTCTTCACTGCTTTAGCTTTATCTTTTAATAATCTATTAACCAAAAAAGGACGAACAATCCTGACAGCCTTTGCGGGTTCAATTGGTATTATTGGAATTGCCTTAATATTATCTTTATCACAAGGTTTTCAAAATTATATCGACAAGATACAAGAAGACACTTTATCTTCTTATCCACTAACTATTACTAAAGAGTCGACAGATATGGCGTCTATGATTTTGGCGATGACCTCTAATTCAAGTGAATCAAAAGCCAGTGGTGTCTTAACAGAAAAACAATATCTAACAAATATGTTTGCCTCTGTCAGTATGAATGAATTAAAAGCTTTTAAATCCTATGTTGAGGAACATTATGATGAAATAAAAGATGATGTCATAAATATCAATTATTCATATGCGATATCGCCATTAATCTACAGTATTGATACAACCAATTCTTTAGTCAGATTAAATCCTAATAGTGTCTTATCATCATTTACTTCTTCATCATTGTCTTCGCTTGCGACATCTGCTTATGCGTCATATGGTATTGGTGTCTTTACAGAAATGAGTGACAATGAAGAATTAATTAAAGAGAATTATGAATTATTAAAAGGTAGATGGCCAAGTAGTTATGACGAAATGATTGTTGTCTTATCAGAAAAAGATGGCATCTCTGATTTATTGGTTTATTCTTTGGGCTTAAGAGATTTTAAAGAATTGACTAATATGTTTACGACACATATGTCTGGTGAAGAAATAGAAAACAATAATGAGCCATTAAAAATTACTTATGATGATTTATTAAATCTAGATTTAAGAATGATCAATCCTTATGAATTATATAAATATAATGATCGTTATAACATCTATGAAGACATGTCTAACGATGAAAATTATATGAATGATTTATATGATAAAGCATTGAAATTAAAAATTGTTGGTATCGTCATAAATAAAGATGGTTCTTCAACAAACTTGTTGTCACCAGGCGTCAATTATACAAAAGAATTAACTTCTTATATTATTGATAAAGCTGCTGGATCAGAGATTGTCAAAAAACAGTTAGCCAATAAAGATGTTGATGTCTTCTCTGGTAAAACATTTGAAGAAAAGAATTCCGAAAATAAACAACAATTAAATTTTGAAGAAATGATTTCCATCGATAAGAATAAATTAAGTGAAGCATTTACGATTAATGCAGACTTCAGTTCTTTACAAGATACAAATGCAACGCAAAACAAAATCATGAATGCATCAAAAGCAATAGCTAATGATTTATTGAATATGGAAACAAGTGCCTACAGTGAATTAAATAAGACTTTTGCGCTTACTTCAAAAAGTATCATTGAATCTTATTTAAATTATTTCAGTTTTAATATTCCTGATATCAATAAGGCAAACGCCTGTCCATTAGGATATGTCAGCCCAGCTAATCCATTATCAGGATGTAATATCATCACTGATACAACTGATCCAAATTATGAAGAAGAATTGGCTAAATATAAACAGGTAAAAGGTTTTTCAATGAATCCAAATGATCCAACAATGATTTATATATATGAAGATAATTATTTAACTCTTACAAGTTTTAATGATTCATTTATAAACGCATATAAGTCAATGGCTATTAATAAAGAAATCCTTCAATCAGATGAATTAGTAAATGCGGTCAATAAATCATTTGATGCCTACATAAGTTATGCGAAAGCATTAGTTGATACATCTAATCCTTTATTTGTATCTATGTCATTAGTAAATAATAATGATTTAAACAGTTTAGATGTCGATGCAATTGTCACTTCTGCTTTATCTAGTGATGATATTCAAAATCAGATTAAATTAATGGCTAATAAATCAACAGAAGATTATGCCTACTTATTGATTGCGAAAGGTATTGGCGAAGTGACAGCTGATTTAATGTCGCCACTAAGCAGTTTAAACAATGGCAACCTAATGACTATTGATTCAAATAAGTTTGCGGATGCCTTCAAATTTAATATGCAGGAAGATGAATTAAGAAGAATCATGACAGCCATGATGTCTAATGAAAACAATATTGCCAGTTCCCAAACAAATCTAGCAAATCTTTCTTATCAAGATAAAGATGACCCTTCTTCAATATCTTTCTATTTTGACAGTTTTGCCTCTAAAGAAAACTTCCTTAATTGGTTAAAACATTACAATGAAATAGTTGATGAAGATAAACAGATAAATTATACCGATATCACTGGTATTCTTATGTCATCAGTTAAAACAATCGTTGATAGTGTAACTTATGTATTAATTGCCTTTGTATCTATATCATTGATTGTATCTAGTATTATGATTGCGGTCATTACTTTAATATCTGTAATGGAAAGAACGAAAGAGATAGGTATCTTAAGAGCGATGGGTGCTTCAAAAAGAAATATTTCTTCAATCTTTAATGCGGAAACATTTATTATTGGTTTATTGTCTGGTTTACTTGGAATTGGCACAACGACATTATTAATTGTACCAATCAATAGATTAATTCATGCTTTAACTGACAATGATAATATTAATGCTGTATTGCCAGTTAAATACGCAATAGTTTTAATTATTATTTCTATCTTCTTAACAATCTTCGCTGGCTTATTGCCTGCTAAAAAGGCTGCTAAGAAAGATCCAGTAATTGCCTTAAGAACCGAGTAATTAATACCCTAATTCTTCACCAATTAAAATTACTTTAATTCTATTTTTAATTCTTGAAAATCTTGTAATTACAATATCACAACAGATTGTATCTTCATCAAGACAATTCATACATTTGCCTGCCTTAGTACAAGGCGTTTCATGATTTAATCTGATGGCGTTTTTAGGTGCTGCAACATTACTTGCCCTACTTAATCCTTCTTCCCTGTTAAAAGAAATCTTATTCATTCCTGCAACAACATATACTTCTTTTGGTCCATACAGCATATAGGCAACTCTGCTACATGCGCCATCAATATTAATTAATTCACCATCCATCGTTATCGCATTAGAACTAGTAAAGAATGCATCACAGGTAATTAATTTCTTTTTTAATTCATCTTGTTCATTAGGTGTCTTATAATCTTCTCTTTTGATTAATTCATGTCCCATATCTTCTAATGATTCAAAAAAACCATTTTCAACTAATGTCATTGAGCCACCATAACCAATGGTCTTTTTAGAACCTAATAGATTAAAGATTAATTTTTTAGCTTCTGAGACATTATCACAATAATATGCTTCAAAATTTCTTCTTTTCATATTATTGATAACTACTTGTGCTTGTTTTTGATAATACTTCTTTGCCACTTCCATGTTTTCCTCCTATAGGTATTCTTTTAAATATTCTCGAATAGATCTAGTCATCTCTTTAGCGAAAGATGAATTATATTTTCTTTCATAAAATCTTTTAAGCCAATTTAGATATTCTTCTTCATTTTTAAAATTCTGTTTATCCATAAACATTTCTTTTAACATTTCTTTGTCATATTCTTTATATTCATTTTCACATACTAGATATTTTAAAGATTCTCTTTTAGGTTTTAATCTTTCCAGTTGTTGGGCGGTTGGGTAGCCAAAGACAACTAATGTTGATGGGAAGACATAATCAGGTAATTTTAATAATTTCTTTATTTCTTCTTTATTCTCTAAAATATCTCCGATATAACAAGAACCAATCCCAAGCGACCAGGCTGCACTGACAGCATTTTGGGCTGCAATCAATGAATCTTCAATCGCTAATATAAGATCACCAACACCAACGGATCTTGGGTTAAGCCCCGTGTATTTAAAAGCGTCATACCATTTTCTAAAATCACCACAGAACACTAATAGCATCTTGGCTTGGCTTATAAAACTTTGATTGTCACATAAAACAGAAAGCTTGTCTTTAATCTCTTGATTAGTGACATCAATGATGCGATACATCTGTTGATTACCGGCAGATGGGGCATTAACTGCACATTGTAAAATCAATTGTTTATCATCTTCAGCTATATCTTTTTCTAGAAAAACTCTTACTGATTTTCTTTCTAATAATTCTTTTATTGTATTATTCATCTTTACCCCATCTTTATTATAAATGATAGAATAAAAAAATAAGGAGACTATTTATGGCGAGTCTAGAGAAAAAATATATTGAATTAGAAGATGTTGAACAGTTAGATGAAGAAGAAATTGAAACAAAGCCAAACAACAGCATATTAGAAAAAGAAGGAAAATATTATTGGATAGCTGAACTACCAATGCTTAAAAGTTTCTTCCTCTTATTTGAAGTTTGGAAAGTATTAGGCCTATCAGCACTTATTGTCTGTATATTCTTATTAGTTCTTGGCTTAATCAACGGTGATGGCTGGTATTCATTTGTTGGTGCACTGGGATCGCTTGGAATTGTGTTAGGTATCTTGTTTGTATTATCAATTCCTGCTTATTATATTGTCGCAAGAGCAAATTATGGCAAATATACTGTTTTATTTGAAATGGATGAAGAAGGTATTGACCATATTCAAATTAAAACTGAAAAAGCTAAAGCTCTTGATAAACTTACAGCACTTTGTGGTTTAGCAACTGGCAATTTCGCAGCTGCAGGAAGAGGACTTCTTAATATGAGTGGCAGTTCATTGTATTCTAAATTTGATAAAGTCAGAAAAATTAAAGCCAATAAAGAAAAGAATATTATCAAATTAAATAATCTATTTTTAAGAAATCAAATATATACTGATGATGAAAATTATGATTTCATTTATGATTACATAAAAGAACACGCAATTAATGCAAAGGAGAAATGATGAAAAAAGTATTAATAAAGATATTAAAGATATTATTGATTTTATTTGTTATATTCCTTGTCTTATTTGGAATCTTAATATTCTTAAATAATATTTATTATCGTACAAATTAAAAATCTTGTCTTAGACAAGATTTTTAATTACTTTCTTCTTTATTCTTTTCATATTTAACATAATACAAATATGAATATATTACTGGTAAAATTCCTGCTACCATGATCGGAATTATGAAGAATAAAATATTGTCAGATAATAATGTCGCAATTAAAGCCAACACACCACAAACAACCATTACAATTCCACCAAATCTATGTGTAGCATTCCAGTTATCATCACTGTTAAGTGCCCATGATACTCTTATACCTAATGTATAATTTCTTCTTTGTTTAGGAATGAAATTGCCTAAGACAATAAATGTTAATGATAAGATTAAGCCAACTATCTTTGTCATATTGATTGGTTTGTTTAGACCATACATAATGATTACAAAATTTATTACGATACTTAAAATTGGACAAATGAAAAGAATGATATTTAATCCAGACTCAGAAATATTCTTTTTTCTTGGATCATTTTTTGTCGCAAAGATAGCTATTCCTTGTACAGCAAATAATATACAAGGTAATAATATTAAAGCCATTAATTTACTTGAATACTGATCTACTTCACCATTAGTTCCCCAATGGGTTGGAAGCTGTTCAGGCATCTTGTCATAAAATACAATTCCTAAAATAATAGGTACTAATAATAAGATGAAAGAAATGATAATCGCTCTTTTTTTCATGTTTAATTTTCTCCTTTTAGATTTTTAATCCATAATAAAACTTCTTCAAGTACTGTTGTATTAAGTTCGTAATAAATAAAATTCTTTTCTTTTTCTTCGAATATTAAATCTGCTTTTTTTAATACTGATAAATGATAAGAAATGGTTGCATTAGACATATCAAAATGAGATGCTATTTCACCTGCTGACATCTTTCCGCTTTTTAATAATTCCAATATGTCTCTTCTTTCTTTATCAGCTAGAGCTTTTAATGTATCGCCAAATCCCATATTATTCGTCCTTACAATATATATAGATAGCTACAGCAAATAATGGTATAGCAGCAATAATACCAATAGGTGCTGGTCCTAATAACTCATTTACATAATTAGGATTCAACACAAGAAGACCAATACCACTTACGGCATTAAAACTTCCATGAAATAATGCTGCTGCTAAAATACAATCTGTTCTTTCATAAACATAATCAATAAGTATTTCTAGAGCAATACATATTATTATGAACAATAACATTCCTGTAAATGGTGCACCAAAATAACCTGTTCCATATTCATAACCAACTAAAGCAATTAATGGCCAATGCCAAACACCCCAAATAAGACCTGCAAGTAATAATCCTTTCTTACCATATTTCTCTTTATAATAAGGAGTCATTACTCCATGCCATCCTAATTCTTCACCAATACTAGGAATCATATTAATAAATGGTGCATATGCAATTGCAGCAAAAGTAGATACTAAAGCATAAGTAGCTGGACTCATACCTGCATCTTCTAATTGTTTTAAAGCATCTTCGCCATATTCCGCAATTAAATATGCTCCACTTAAATCAAAGGCTTTAGGGAAGATTAAGAAATATAAAACTGTTCCAAGAATTGTCACAATAACTGGTAAGAACCAGGCAAGCAACCAATATTTAATCTTTCCTTTAAATGTTACCTTCCATTTAAAATCTTTTAATTTATATCCTGATAATAAAGCACCAACAGCTGGCATAAACATAATTATTACCAAAGCTATTTTAAAATATGTAACTCCTAATTTTTCAATATTGAAACAAGCAATAAACATTAATAACCATGATAATGCAAAGGTGATAGATAAATACTTTTTCATATAAACTCCAATCTATTTTGAATATTTTCTAAATACAATTTCATAATAACATGCCCTCAATAGAAGTCAATATCTATTTAGAATATTTTCTAAATAGTAGCCATATTAAAAGCAGCTTTCGCTGCTTCATGTTATCTTTTTTGCGCATAAATCCAGTTAGCGACATCTTTATTTAGACCAACAGCACCAAATATTGTATGCCCCTCACCTTCATATGTTGTAAGAATGATATTATCACCTGCACCAGCTTTCTTTAATGTGTCAACCATTTTAGTAGATGTTTCATATGGTACAAGATTATCAGTTGTTCCATGATGAATCCAAATTGGAATATCTTTTAGTTTGTCTGCCTGATTTAAATCGCCACATCCTGCAACAACAACTGCTGCTGCCCATTTATCAGGGAATCTAGACATCAAATCATAACAAGCGTGCCCACCATTAGAATTGCCATATAAATAATATCTGTTTTCATCAGTTGATAATTTAGAGCACCAGTAATCAAAAACATTTAAGGCTTCTGATAGATATGGTGATAATTCTTTATCCATTATATAGTTGCCTTCTGTTTTTGCATCATGTAATACCCACATTGATTCAGCACTACATTGTGGTGCAATGATGATGATATCACTGGTATTAGGATCAGCTAATAAAGTATCACAGATTTGCGCATTGTTCATTTGAGTTGTATTGTCGCTTCCTCTTGAGCCATTGCCATGTAAGAAGAATAAGATAGGATATTTCTTATCTGTTGTATAGCCTTTTGGCAAATAAATGCGATATGGCAAGAAAAACTTTTCTGCTTTGTCATTTAGATTTGAATCGTTCCAGCCTTCTTTTAAACCTACTATTGTATTATCCACTTCTTCGCCTCCATTATCATTATCATTTATTTGTGGTTTCTTATTCTTTGAACTACTTTCATTCTTAGAACAGCCCACAAGTGTTAAAGCTAATAAGACACATAAAATAATTAAACAAATTCTCTTCATATCATTATCCTCTCTTTTAATTATATAGCTAAGCCTTTTTATTATCTTTATTTACATATTTTAATAAGATGCTTCTTAGTTCATAAAATACATCATGGTTTTGATAAGGCAGATTATCAGAACTGATTCTAATCATCTTATCATCTTTCTTAAATCTGATAACTAGAACTCCACCTGTCATTGCTGGATAACTTGAATTAACATAATCAATTAATTTCTTATTTTCAATTAATTCATATAATTCTTTTTTGCATTCTTCATTTGTCTTAAATGCTTCATGAAATTCTGGTCTATTATAATGTTTTACGAAGTGATGAATTTCATAGATATCATCTTTTTGATATAGACAATATTCTTCATAATAATCACCACCTACTGTTGCCACTGTAGCATTATAACTGTCAACAATTAAGCTAAAGCCTTCATCTTCTGGATTAACTGTATTTATTTCTTTTAGTTCTTCATTTAATTCAATGGGCTTAGGAAGAGTTTCTAGATCAATAAAATTATCATTTGTCTTTTCAATTGGTTCAGTTAGATAAACATCATCATCACTAAAGACATGTCCACATTCACTGCAGAATATGTTTTTATAAACTTCATTGCCACAATATGGACATTTAATTCTTTCTTCCATGAGTCCTCCAACTTTTATAAAATCAATAAAATATATTATTTCTTATTTCTTTTATTCTTAATGTGTTTATACAACTTATAAGCACCAAAGCCAAGTAAGACAATGATAATAATTGTCCAGATGTTATATACAACATCAACAACAAAATCGCCTATACCATCAATGAAATTATGCCAGCCATTGACGAAGCTGTTTCCAAGTCTGGTAAAGAAACTTTCACTTGTTTCGGTATATTCTTTAGTTTCTGTTACTGTGATATATAAAGTTGAATAAGAGATTTGTAGATCATAGTTCTTTAATTGAGTTTCAATATAATCTATTTCATATCTTATATTACTTAATCTTTCTTCAATAGCCATCAAATCAGAAATATTCTCAGCTTCTTTATAGAATTCTAACACTTTAGTTTCTTGTGCTTTTAAAGATGTCAATTTAGCATCTAGATTTGTATATGTATCAGTGATGTCTTTTGTGTTTTCATGATAATAAGTGACATTACCGCTTCCCTTAATATTATTTAAAAAGTCTTGATAATTATCGGCTGGAATTCTGATTATGGCTTCATATATTCTGCGATAGCCAGAAGTATTAATTGATGAGTCTTGAATATAGGCACCATATTGAGATATATTATCACCAATCTGTCCTAAGATTTTATCTAATTCCAATGTTTCAAGATTTATATTTCCTGTTACAATTAATTTTTTATTGACAGTTAAATCTAAACCAGCACTTTCAGCTTTACTTTCATCAGCTACAATGCCATTACTCATAGCTTTATCATTCACATAATAGCCTTCTGATTCATAAACTATGCCTTTATCTCCACCAGAAGCATTATACGAATGAAAGATATTAGGAATTATCGTAATGACTAATATTAGACACATTGCAGCTAATGAGAACTTCCCAAAATTAGCCCAAGTTATAATTTTCTTTTTATTTGCTTTATGGGCTTCTTCCACATATTCATCTTCGATTTCACCAATCGCATTTATAATTTTTTCTGCTTTCATACAATTACTCCCCTTTTTAATAAATAATCTTTTAACTTATCACGTGTACGCTTTAAAGACATCTTTACTTTACTTTGAGTAAAGATAAAGCGTAACGCAATCTCTTCAATTGATTCAAAATAGAAATAGCGACAGACAAATATCTTACGATCAGATTCGCTGACAGTTTTTAGAAAATCATTGATCATATCAATTAATTCCTGCTCAGCTACTTCTTCACTAACTGAATTATTGTCACCAATGCATTGTTCTAATTCGTCAAATGAAAGTGCAACTTCGCCTCCACCTCTTTTTTTGGCATCCTTGATACGCCATTTATTTAAGGCAATGCGTCTTGTAATCTTTCCTAAAAAAGTAGCTAGTATTTTAGGGCGATGAGGAGGAATAGCATTCCAAGCACCTAAATAGGTATCATTTAAGCATTCTTGGGCATCTTCATTATTAGATAAAATATTATAAGCAATTGAGTAACAATAATTGCCATATTTATTGGCTGTTTGCTTAATAGCTTCTTCATCTCTTTGCCAATAAAGATCTACAATCTTATAATCTTCCACTTTCTTCTCCTTTCTACTATCTACTTGTATTTTTTATAATTTGGTCACATTTTTATTTTCGCAAATTTTTAAGATAATTAAAATAATATAATATAGCTATGAACAAGGACACATTTTTTAAACATTATCCTAGAAGAAAAGATGATTCAAATAAGTTTGATAATGGAAGGATATTAATAATTGGCGGATCTTATGGAATGGCTGGATCATGTATCTTTAATATTATTGGGGCAAATTCTGTTGGCAGCAGTTATATTGATGTCTATTTACCAAAAGATATCTATCCAATAGTTGCTTCTAATCAAATTGGTGCAATTTATCATCCAAATGTTTTTGATGATAATTCATTTATTGATTTAGATGCTTTTAAAAAGGCTAAAGCTATTGCCTTTGGCTCTGGTCTAAGCAATCTTATAGATAAAGAAAAATATTTAGAATTATTATTAAAAGAAGCTAGAGTTCCTTTAATAATTGATGCTGAAGGTTTAAATATCATAAGCAATCATAATAATTTATTAAAACTAAATGATAATATTATTCTTACACCGCATTTAGGCGAATTTATGCGTCTAACCAAATTAACAAAAGAAGAAATTGAAAATAATAAAGAAGAAATTGCCATCAATTATGCTAAAAAGAATAATGTAACATTAATTCTCAAAGGCCATAAAACTTTAGTTATAAACAACGATGGTAAGTTCTATCAAAATAACAGCGGTAATTCTATTTTAGCTAGAGCTGGCAGTGGTGATGTGTTAACAGGTATGCTTACTGGTTTATGCGCTATTTATAATGATTCAAGACAAGCTTGTATTGATGCTGTATGGCTACATGGCCATTTAGCAGATGAAGCATTAAAATATTATTCAAAAGAGTTTTTTGATTTAAGTAATTATCCATTTCTGGCTAATCAATTCTTTATGAATCATTAAATAATATCTAAGACAGAAGCTAAATCTAAAAGCTTCTCTTTATTTATAATCGTATAAACAAACTTATCTTTTTTTAATATTTTCTTAAGCACAAAATCATTCATTACTTTTTCTAAATGACGATAAGAAACACCTAGACTTTCAGCGATAATTGTCTTTTTTAAACTTATTTTGTCATTTATTTGATTGTCTAAAATAAATTCAGCTAATCTATTTTCAAGTGGGAAGGAATTAACTTGAGTTAATTTTAGTGCGTGCTTTCTTTCTTTTTCAATTATTAGTTCGCAAAGACTTAAAAGAAAATAATTATCTTTTAATAATTTTTTCTTACATTTATCATATGGCAAAGCTAGCAATTTTGACTTTTCAATTGTCTCTACACTAAAAGAGTCATCTTCACTTATTAATTCAATTTCTCCCACAAGATCAGGTGCTTCAATTGTATTAATCACAAATAACTTTCCATTTCCATTAATCGCTGTAACACGACATCTTCCTTCAACTAAAAAATATAATGTTGTAGATTCATCACCTTGATATATCAATGTTTCATTAGCTTTAGTTTCAACTAAATAAACATCATCATCAAAATGATCAGAGAAATATTTTTTATATACTGGATGTTTTAAATATTCTTGAATTAGTTTTTTATCGTGTATTTTCTGCATATTTATGAAATAGGATATATATCCTATTTTTCTTAATTAAATAATACTATGATTTAAATGAAAGAGGGACATAAAAATGAAAAGAAAAATGATTCTTGATTGTGATACTGGACATGATGACGCTATTGCGTTAATGGTTGCTTCAAAACATCCAAATATTGATTTATTGGGTGTAACTGTTGTAGCTGGAAATCAAACACTTCCTAAAACATTGAAAAATACTTTAAATGTATGTGATCATTTAGGACTTGATGTACCTGTATATGCAGGAATGAGTTTACCACTTGTTAGAAAACAATATGTAGCTGATGATGTTCATGGCGAAAGTGGTTTAGATGGACCTGTTTTTGGACAACTTCATAAAAAGGCAGAAGCTAAACATGCGGTTAATTATCTAATTGAAACATTAATGAATTCTGATGGCGACATTACACTTGTTCCTGTTGGACCACTCACAAATATTGCTATGGCTATAAGACTTGAGCCAAGAATTGTCGATAAAATTCAAGAAATCGTTTTAATGGGTGGCGCTATTAATTTAGGAAACGCTACACCTGCTGCTGAATTCAATATCTATGCTGATCCTGAGGCTGCACAAATAGTTTTCTCAAGCGGTGTAAAAATCACCATGATGGGCTTAGACTTAACAAATACCGTTTTAGCTAATATGCAAATAATTGAAAGAATGGAAGCTCTTGGTAATAAGGCTGGTAAATTATTTGGTGATATTATGCGTTTTACATTTAAATCACAAGCTGTAAATGGTCTTGAAGCTGGACCTGTACATGATGTAACTGCGGTAACATATTTAATTGCTCCTGAAATATATAAAACAAAAGATATGTTTGTTGAAATAGATACAAATATTTATGGGCCAAGTTATGGTAGAACACTTTGTGATTTTAATAATCGCTATCATAAAAAAGCTAACGCTACTATTGGTTTGAGTCTTGATTTAGATGCTTTCTGGAATATTGTCGAAGATACTTTAAGAAAACATAATTAGATTATTTTTGTTGAAATTTAAAATAAAAGATATAAAATAAGTTTGAAAATGATTAGAGGAATCCGAGCTATGAAACATATTATTAACGTGTGTTGTTGTTGCAGTTTGATTAATAATAAGCCCGGATTAGTTTTCTAGGATTTTTAAGTAAAATTAAACTAGTAGCAATAATCCGAGCGTGCTCGGATTTTTTATTACATCATTTTAGAAAGAGGAAAATATGAACATTAAAAGAAGTAGTCTTGAACTTATTGGTAATACTCCATTATTGGAACTAAGTCATTTAGAAAAAGAATTTAATTTAAAAGCTAGATTACTAGGAAAACTTGAATATTTAAATTTAACAGGCTCTGTTAAAGATCGCATAGCAAAGGCAATGATTGAAGATGCAGAAGAAAAAGGCATTTTAAAAGATGGTTCAACAATTATTGAACCCACAAGTGGTAATACAGGAATTGGTTTAGCATCGGTAGGAACTGCTAAAGGTTATCGTGTAATAATTGTCATGCCCGAAACATTTTCAATTGAAAGAAGAAAACTTATTAAGGCATATGGTGCAGAAATTGTTTTATCAAATGGCAGCGAAGGCATGAAGGGCGCTATCGCTAAGGCAAAAGAATTAGCTGCCCAAATTCCAAATAGTTTTATTCCTAGTCAATTTGATAATCCCGCAAATCCTAGAGCTCACTATTTAACTACTGCTAAGGAAATATGGAGTGACACTGATGGAAAAGTAGATATCTTAGTAGCTGGTGTGGGCACTGGGGGTACAATAACAGGCATTGGAAAATATTTAAAAGAAAAAAATCCTAATATTAAAGTTGTGGCAGTTGAGCCTGATTCATCAGCTGTCTTATCTGGCGATAAAGCTGGTCCTCATAAAATTCAAGGCATTGGTGCAGGTTTCATACCTAATACTTTAGATATTAATATCATTGATGAAATAATTCGTATCAAAAATGAAGAAGCTTTAACTACTGGTGCTCTTGTAGGTAAAAAAGAAGGTGTTTTAGTTGGTATATCAGCTGGTGCAGCAGTATCAGCAGCAATTAAACTCGCAAATAGACCAGAAAATAAAGATAAGAATATTGTTGTGATTCTTCCTGATTCCGGTGATCGTTATCTATCAACAGCATTATTTGGTGAAGAAAATGCATAATTTAATAATTGAAAAAATAGAAAATGAAAGATTAAATTTAGGCAATAGTATTGATAAAGATAAAGTCCTATCTGTTTTCACATTAATACTTAGTTTATTTTATCCAGAAGTCTATAAAACAAAGTATGAGAAGAATATAGATAAAATAAATGAAATCGAAAACATCTTAGATGAAGAAATAAAAAAAGAAGATGTCACTTCTTTCTTAAATAAACTACCAACTATTTTTTCATTATTGAATAAAGACTTAAAAGCTACATATGATGGTGATCCAGCCGCAACATCCTACGAAGAAATAATAACAACTTATCCTGGTTTTTATGCGACTATTGCCCATCGTATTGCCCATGAATTTTATAAACTTAAATATTTTGTTGTCGCAAGAATAATTGCTGAACACGCTCATTTTAAAACTGGTATTGATATACATCCTGGAGCTAAGATTGGTGAAGCGTTTTGTATAGATCATGGAACAGGTGTCGTTATTGGTGAGACAGCTGAAGTTGGTGATAATGTGCGTCTATATCAAGGCGTAACGCTTGGCACAAGAAGTTTTCTAAAAGATGATGCTGGACGATTATTAAGGAATTATAAAAGACATCCAAGTGTTGGTAATAATGTTATTATTTACGCAAACGCTTCAATACTTGGTGGCGATACTTATATTGGCGATAATTCAACAATTGGATCTAACGCATGGATTGATAAATCAATTCCAGCTAATTCTAAAATTAAAAATATATCTGGTGGTATTTAAAAAAATGTGAATCTACCATAAGCTAAAGACTTATGGGAGGTTCACTTTTTAAATTACTCCCTCAGAAATCATTGTCTTGGCAACTTTCTCAAAAGCAGCAATATTTGCACCTTCAACTAAATCATATCCAAGATTATATCTTTCAGCAGCTTCAACAGATTCATCATGAATCTTTTTCATTATTTCTTGAAGTTTGTTGTCAACTTCTTCCTTAGTCCATGAATAGCGGATGCTATTTTGTGACATTTCAAGTGCCGATACCGCAACACCTCCTGCATTAGCGGCTTTGGCAGGCCCAACAATTACACCATTTTGTTGTAAATATTCAATGGCTTCGTTGGTTGCTGGCATATTTGCACCTTCAAAATAGTATTTGCAACCGCCCTCAACTATCATCTTAGCTTCA
>CAMKTV010000012.1 GCA_946415785.1 uncultured Solobacterium sp. | reverse complement strand
AAAAAATGATAAATATCATCATTGCTTATTTCACCAAATTCAGTCAATGGTTTTAATTTTCCAATAACTTGCCTTAAATTTTTTTCTTTTCTTCTCTTTGGGAATAGGTCTATTGGAGAAATATAATCTTCAAAATCCATCCTAACTCCAATTACGAGAGTTCTAGTTCTACTAGAGTTAGAACCATAATCTTTAAAGTTTATGACACGACTCATAATTACGTAATTATTATCTAAATTATAATTAATAGCTTCTTCTATAGATTTAATTTTATCATCTGTATCAATACAAGCCGTTTTTAAAAATGCAGATACATTTTCAAAGATAAAAATTTTTGGTTTAATTTCTTTAATAATTTTAATAGATTCAATAACAAGTGAATTTCTATTAATTTCATTATTCTTTTTTAAATTAGCAACAGACATACCTTGACAAGGTGGAGTTGCAATGACTACATCAATATTATCTATGTTTTCTTTTTTATTCCATAATTTTATTTCATCAAATAGTTTATTTTTAGTTTCATCCAAAGTTATATCTCCATATATATAACCAGAATTGTATTTACATTTATGATTAACTTTTTGAACATTTAATCTTCTTTCTATAAGTTCATTAGTAGCAACACATTCAAAATCTTCCATTTTAAATCCATAGCATCCAATACCAGCACTACTAAACAAACTAATATAAGTATACTTTTTATTTTTCATGTGTTCTGCCTCCTATAACAATTAAAGCATTTTTATTTTATCTTGAGAAGGCTTTCTTTGAAATTTGTTCAATTTATCTGTTGTAAAACAAAACTAATGAGATAAATATGATAAAATATTTAATTGGGATGGAGTTTATGATAGAAGTAATTAACAATTATACTTTTAAATCTTTTAAAAATTATACTGGTCCAAATTCAGAAGATAAATTTAAACAAAAAAATATATTTTTTGGATACAATGGAAAAGGGAAAACTGCTTTATCAAAAGGAATTTTAGCAGAAATCAAAAAGGATTCAAGTTTGACGGATGAAAACTATCGATTTTTTAATAAGGATTTTATCAAAGATAATTTGTTGTTAGAAAATAATATTGATTTGAAAGGTATTGTTGCAAATTTTGGTAAAGAAAATGTTGATATAGAGAAAGCAATTGAAGAAAAAATGAAGAATTATAAAGATATTTCACTTATACAAAATGAGAAAGAACAAGCAGAACAAATTATCAAAAATGAGGTTAATAGAATTTTTGATTCAAAAAAAGGAAATTCTTCAATAAAGAAAAGAACTGCCGAAAGTGTAAGAGAATTAGTTTCCTCATACGGAAAAGATTTAGAAGCAGCGCTAAAAGTTGTTAAATCAAAGGATGATTTGAAAAATGTAAAAGATTCATCTAGCTACGAAAAAGAATTAAATACTCTTCAAGATATTGAGTTATTAACAATACAGACTTTAACGAATGATGAAATTGATACAATATCATCAATTATGAATAGAAACTATGAAAAGAACGAAATACCATCCGCTGAAATATTATCTTGGCTAGAGCAAGGATTAGCTATTCATAAACACGATAATTCAAAAAAATGCAAATTTTGTGGAAGTAGTATTGAAATAGACGAAATTGAAGAAATAATCAATAATTATTTAAATGATAAGAAGCAAAAAGATTTAATTATGCTTAACAGATTACATATTGAAATAAAATCAATTATAGAACTAGATTTAAAAAATAATAAAGATTTAATGGGTAGTTTAGTCAATGATTCAATACATAAATATTATGATGCTTTAGGCGATAATCAGCAACAATTAATATCTATAAATGGAAAGATTAAAGCAAAACTTGATAACTTTGAAAAAAATGAACCATTTGATTCTACAACATTAAAACATATTATGAGTAATATTAATGATAATCAATTAGAAATTAGTAATTCTAAACAAGAAAAAGAAAAAGAATTAAGTAAAATGATTGAAAAGAGTAATACTTTAATTAAAGGCTCAATAGCATTAGAAATATCAGAAAGTAAAACCATTGCTAATGGACTTAAAGAATTAGAAAATAAAGAAAACGAAATAATATCAGTATCTAAATCTAATAGCATATTAACAAGAGAAATAAATGAATTAAAAAATAGTAAATCTACTACAAATGATTTTGCTAATTTTATAAACGAACTATTACAAGAATTAGGAATAGATTTTTATCTTGATATAATAAATAACAACTATACAATAAAGCACAGAAGAGATGATATTTCATTAACCATAAATGATGTAAGCGAAGGCGAAAATAATTTATTAGCATTATTATTCTTCTATTATGAGTTATTTAATGATAAAGTTCAACAAAACTTTAAAGATGAAATAAAATATATTATTATAGATGACCCAATATCTAGTGTAGATGATGTTAATAAGGTGTATGTATTAGAATTAATAAAAAAACTATTAGAATTAAGCAATCCACAAGTATTTATTTTTACACATGTATGGGATGATTTTTGCAATATGAGTTATGGTAAGACTGATAAAAAAGATGCAAATGGAAATGAAACACCATATAGATTTTATGAAATTAAAAAGAATGAAAAAGGCAGTTATATTGTAAAAACAAAAACAAATGAAACACCTTATATGCATGATTTTAAAGAAATATATGAATTTTCAAAAAAAGATAATGCAGATGATTTAGATGAGTGCGAAATGTATCATTATCCAAATGTTATGAGAAAAGTATTAGAACAATTCATGAGGTTTAAAGTAAAAAAATCTAGTCCAACACTAGATAATATAACAAATGTAAAAATTGCATTATGTGGTGATGTAAATTGTTCTCATCAAGATAATATACAAATTCCAGCATTATTAGATTTATGTAATATACTATCTCATCAAACTATACGAACACCAGATCAAATACTAAAAAGTGCAAAATATTTAATGAGAAAAATCAATGAAACTGATAAAAATCATTTTTCTGCTATGACAAATTAAAATAAATGTGCTATAATATTTATAGGAATTAGTTGTTTATCAACTTTTACTTTAGGGTTTCAGATAATTTTTGTTATCGCCCCATTTATAGTTTGTTATCACTGATGCAAATCAGTGATTTTTTATTATTTTGTTCACTTTCCAAAGTGCAAATTGCACTTTGAGAATTACACTTTGGAAATTAAATTGATAACATAATAATATGAAAAATAACAAATATTTAATCGAAACTGGCAAGGGACTACAATATGTAGATAGGCTCAATAATTCTTCTTATTTTATTGAAGAATCATCTAAATACATAAAAGGTGAAATCACCCTTGATGAATTGGATAATATAATAACGACTTATTATAAAAGCAAAAATATAGTTAATGATAGAAGCGAAGAAACAGACAAAGTTGCTATCAGAATTTCTAAATTACTTTCTGATAATTCTTTTTCATTTACTGTTGGCCAATTTTTATCAATACATAGTTATTTATTTAAAGGAATAATCAAAAATGCTGGAAAATTAAGGACTTATAATATTTCAAAAAAAGAGTGGATTTTAGATAACGCTTCTGTTTCATATGGTGACTATCGACAACTAAAAGAAACTTTAGAATATGATTTCAATTTAGAAAAAAGTTTTAATTATCGAGGCTTATCAACAAAAGAAGTAATTGAACATCTGTCTTTTTTTATTGGCAGCCTATGGCAGATACATGCTTTTGAAGAGGGCAACACAAAAACAACGGCTGTTTTTGTGATTAAGTATTTACGCAGTTTGGGTTTTGATGTTACAAATGATATATTTGCGAAAAATTCTTGGTATTTTAGAAACGCGTTAGTAAGAGCGAATTATACAAATATTAATAAAGGCATATATGCTGATAATTCTTATTTAATAGCTTTCTTAGAAAATCTATTAATGAATAAAAATAATAAACTTCAAAACAAAGATTTACATATTAAAACAGTCTCTGATATGAATGATTCAAAAGAAAATAGAGTATTAAAATTGATCAAAGATAATCCTCATATAAAAATAGATGATATCGCTAAAAACTTAAATATTTCTATTAGAACCGTTAAATCGTTAACATCAACACTACAAGAAAGCAAACAAATTAAAAGAATCAATGGCAAACGATATGGCTATTGGGAAATATTGTAGATTAATAAATAAGAATAAATCTGTGAATTAAAATCTATATCAGATTTCTGTGATATAACATTTTCAAGAGAAATGGAGAGAATATGAAAAAAATATTTGGTGAACTTAATATAACCTGGAAGAAATTAATTATATTTTCCATAATAATCGGAATATATACTGGTGTAGTCGCAATGTTGCCATTTTTAAGGGATACATCGTTTGCTGATATATCTATCACATTTGAATGGTGGGTATTATTTGGAACATTAATTATTATCAATTCTAAAAGTCCAAAAGAATCAGCTTTAAAGTGTTTTGTGTTCTTTTTAATATCTCAACCATTAGTTTATTTAGTACAGGTACCATTTAACCCTTATGGCTGGGGAATATTCAAGTATTATCCTGAATGGTTTAAGTGGACCTGTTTAACACTTCCAATGGGATATGTTGGCTATTATTTAAAGAAAGATAAATGGTGGGGTTTATTTATATTGACGCCTGTTATTTTATTTGTCGGAAGCCATTATAGTGGTTTCTTAAGAGAAGCTTTAACCTTCTTCCCTAATCATCTTTTAAGCGCAATATTCTGTGCCTTTACAATGATTTTATATTCTTTATTTATTTTTAATGACAAGAAATTAAAATACATCAGTTTAGGTATTAGTATCGTTACATTAATTGGCATGAGTGTTCTATCAATTGTCCAAGGTAACAATTATTACAATACAACCGTTCTTATCAGTGGCGGTGAAACTGGATTTGAATTTGATGATACATATACCGTTACACTTAAAGATGAAGACTTTGGCAGATTATATATTGTCTATGAAGAAAATATTGAAGAATATATGGTAAATGCTGAATTTAAGAAAATAGGTGAAACTGAATTTAGTCTTACTTCTCCTGATGGCGAAGAATATGTATATAAGATAACAGTAAATAGAAGTTCATACGAAAGAGAAAGATTAAAATAATCTGTATTAAAAAACTACCAGTCAATTCTTAATGAACCTGGCAGTTTTTTTATATTTAATAATATTTTTAAGCAACCACTTCAAATTGTGAATTATATAGTTGAGCGTAGAAACCCTTCTTTTCTAATAATTCTTCATGATTGCCTGTTTCAATAATATCGCCTTTATTTAATACTAAAATGATATCCGCATTCTTAATAGTAGATAGACGATGTGCAATCACAAATGATGTTCTATTCTTAGTTAATTCATCCATCGCTTTTTGAATAATCATTTCTGTTCTTGTATCAACATTAGAAGTAGCTTCATCAAGAATCAGTAATGGTGAATCTTTTATCATTGCCCTGGCGATTGTTAGCTGTTGTTTTTGACCTTCTGATAAAGATAAAGATGCATCCAGCATCGTGTCATATCCTTGTGGCAATGATTTAATAAAATGTCTTAAGCCAACTGCCTTACATACTTCATTTAATCTTTGTGAAGATACGTTTTCCTGATTATAGATCAGATTCTCTTTGATTGTTCCTTCAAATAGCCAGGTATCCTGTAAGATCATATCAAACAGATCTCTGACATTTTCTCTTTTCATATCTTTGATACTTACTCCATCAATAGTGATTGTTCCACTATTGATTTCATAAAAGCGCATCAATAAATTAACGATTGTTGTTTTGCCTGCTCCTGTTGGTCCAACGATAGCGACTTTTTGTCCTGCTTTAAAATTACCTGTAAAGCCATGGATTATTTCTGTATCTTCTTTATAGCCAAAATGAACTTCATTAAAAGCAACATCTCCTTTACAATCAGTTACAATTATCTGTTTATCACTTTCATCTTCTAATTCTTCTTCCTCTAATACTTCAAAGATACGCTTGCTGGCAGCACTTGCCTGTAAGATTGAAGTCATTGATTGAGCGAAGCTGTTTAAAGGTTGTGAGAATAATCTTGCATAGATAGTAAAAGAAATGATTGTTCCATAAGTTATATTACCCTTACCACTTAGAATAAATGATATGCCCACAATAAAGATAGCTGCATAAGCCAAATTAGCTGAGAAAGCCATAAATGGTCTAGATATGCCCATGATTAAATTAGCTCTTATTGAATTTCTATATAATTCTTCATTCTTCTTATCAAAATCTTCAATTGCCTTATCTTCACCATTAAATGATTTAACCACATGATGATTAGTATATATTTCTTCAATATGGCCATTGATTTCACCCAGATTCTTTTGACGAGAATTGAAATACTTCCTTGCTTTCTTGCTTAATGTAAACATCATGATAAAACCAAATAATGAACAGCCAATTGATACTAACGACAATGTCACATTAATTGAAAACATCATAATGATGACACCAATGAAAATCACAATTGAACTTAATAATGTAGCGGCAGTTTGTGATAGAGCCTGTGATATTGTATCAATATCATTGGTAAAACGAGAAAGAATATCACCTATTAAAGTTCCATCAAAATACTTCAATGGTAAATTATTTAATTTATTATTTAAGCTGGTTCTTAAATTCTTGCCTAATCCTTGAGTTGTATTAACCATCATCCATTGAGAAAGATAAGATATAAAAGCACCTATGGCATATAAACATAAAAGGAATAGACAAGTCTTAGAAAAGGCAGTCATATCAACGCCTTCAATATTCTTTACGCCTTTAGTTATAATGTCCATCAAATTAGAAATTAATCTTGGCCCAATAATATTAGGAACTGTCGCTAATAAAGAACATAGCACAATTAAAACTATAGATAATAAGAAAGGCTTGGCGAATTTTATTAATTTGCCTAGTGCCCCAAAGTCCATCTTAGCGTTAGGATCTATCTGCATATTTCTACCCATTGGTGGCATCTTATAATTCCTCCTGCTTTAATTGTGTTAAAGCTATTTCCTTATATACAGGACAAGTCTTTAATAGTTCCTCATGTTTGCCCATTCCGACAATGCGGCCTTCATCTAATACTAAAATCTTATCCGCATTTTTAATTGTGCCGATTCTTTGGGCAATGATAATAATTGTTTTATCTTTATAATTCTCTTTAATGCCCTTTCTTACTAACATATCTGTCTTATAATCTAATGCCGAAAAAGTATCATCAAAGATAATTATTTCGCTGTCCTTATATAAAGCTCTGGCAATTGATAATCGTTGTTTTTGTCCACCAGATAGATTAGTAGCACCCTGGCTTATTTCAAAATTAAGATCATCAATAAAATCAACCTGAGCTATCTTTAAAGCTAAATTAACTCTATCAGTATCTTTTGTTTGGCTACCATAAGTAATATTGTCTAAGACAGTTCCTTTAAATAATGCTGCTTTTTGAAAAGCGAAACTAATCTTATCTCTTAATACTTCCAATTTATAATCTTTGACATCAATATCATCAACTAATACTTTACCTTTATTGACATCATAAAAACGGGGAATAAGATTAACCAGACTTGTCTTACCTGAACCAGTAGCGCCAATTATCGCTATTGTTTCTCCTTTTAAGGCAACAAACGAAATATCATTTAAGACATCATGTTCCTGTCCATTATATGAAAAATCAACATCTTTAAATTCTATCTTGCCTTTAATATTATTACTTTCTTTTCTTCCATCAATAAGACTGATATCTGTATTTAAGACTTCATTGATTCTTTTGATTGAAACAATGACTCTTGGTAAAACTAAGAATGTTACCGACAAGAGCATAAATGACATTACAACCTGTAAGGCATAAGAAGTAAAGGCTGTCATATTACCTATTACGTTGGCACGATTAATAAGGGCATCATTTCCCATATATGAATTGATGATAATAGCACCTATCCAATAGATAGCTAAAGTTAAGCCGTTCATTCCAATTGTCATTATTGGCATGATTAAGCCTGTTACTCTACCTGTAAAGACATGATTTTTATAGATATCATTATTGGTTTTTTCAAATTTATTCTTTTGGTATTCTTCAGCATTAAAAGCTCTTATGACTCTAACACCAGAAATATTTTCTCTTGTGACATTATTTAATTTATCTGTTAATTTCTGAATTAAATTAAAACGAGGAATACATATTAAAGCAGTTGTCACTACAGAAAGTACAATTACAACGACAATCGCTAAAGTAGTATAGGTCCATTTTAAATCAGCGTTAGATATTTTAATGATTGCTAATCCTGCCATCAAAGGAGCTTTAATAAATAACTGTAAGCCCAGACTTAATAACATATTAGTTTGGGTAATATCATTGGTAGTTCTAGTAATTAAAGAAGCAACTGAAAAATTGTTTATTTCATCATCAGAATAAGCGACAACTTTTCTGAAAACTTTTGACCTTAAATTCTTTTCAAAATTATTCGCAATAAAAGAAACAAAGACAAATGTAAACATGCCACTGACAGTGCTGGCTAAAGCACAACCTAACATCTTTAAACCATTGTCTAATACTAAAGGCATATCTGCGCTTCCCATCTGTACCAGACTTGCCAAAGCACTGGTATATTCAGGCATCTTTAATTCAAAATAGACATCAAAAGCTACACTAAATACCATTAAGCCTATAAACAATACATCTATTTTCTTTAAATTCTTAAATATTCCCATTTCTTTCCTTAAATATTTTTAAAAAATGGGCTATGAAGCATAGCCCATGTATCTTAATTGTCCTATTAAATTATTTAATGATTTCACCTTCAACTGCACCTTTTAAACCAGCAGCATTAGCTTCATCAGTATCAATATGTACAGCTGGTGCAAATTTTTCTGATACTCTCGCTACAACATCACCAAAGATTAGTGATCTTGCTTCTGATTCAACTTTTACAGAAATAATCTGGCCATTTTCAATACCAAATTCTTTAGCAGTTTCAGGATCTAAATGAACATGTCTTTTAGCAGCGATAACACCTTCTTTAATTTCTACCTCACCTTCTGGCCCTACCAATTTACATCCTTGACTACCTGCAATATCACCAGATTCTCTAATCTCAGCTACTAATCCTACAGTTCTAGCATCAGTTAATGATAATTCAACCTGTGTAGCTTTTCTTGTAGGTCCAAGAATTGAAGCTTTTAATTGTCCTTTAGGACCAACGATAGTTACTTTTTCTTCACATGCGAATTGACCTGGTTGACTCAAATCTTTCTTGTTTGTAAGTTTGTGTCCCTTACCAAATAAAATCTCTAAATGTTCATCAGTTACATGAACATGTCTAGCACTTGTTTCTACTAATACCTTTGTCATAATTAACTCCTTTTTTAACGTTTTAATTATACTATAATAATCTTATGAAAACATTGTTCATCTACAACCCTATCTCTGGAATGATGCAGATAAAGAGTCATCTTTATAATATTTTAAATATTTTCGCTAAAGCAGAATATGATTTAACTGTTTTGCCTACTAGAAAACAAAAAGAAGCCAGCGAATATATAAAGAAAAATGCCCAAGAATTTGATTTGATTATCTGTTCAGGAGGAGATGGTACCTTAAATGAAGTAATAAATGGTCTAATGGCTACTGGCCTAAATGAAAAGATTCTTTTAGGTTATATTCCTGCTGGTTCAACCAATGATTATGCCGCCAGTCTAAAGATTCCTAAGAATATGGAAAAAGCAGCCGAGAATATCATTAATGGTCAGATCAAAGAATTTGATTTAGGAAAATTAAATAATCGTTATTTTACATATATTGCCGCTTTTGGTGCCTTCACAAGAGTTTCTTATGATACACCACAGGATACAAAAAATATCTTAGGACATTTTGCATATCTATTAGAAGGTCTAAAGAGTTTAACTGAAATAAGTGCCTATAAACTTAAGATTGAATATGACAAACAGATTATTGAAGATTCGTTCATTTATGGCATGGTTACAAACACCTATCAGGTAGGAGGCATCTATAAATTAGACCAAAAAGTAGTAGAACTAGATGATGGCCAATTAGAAGTGATGTTAGTAAAGGAACCAAAGAATGCGGGCGAATTTAATGAAATAACTTCTTATCTATTAGGTAACAATATCAATACTAATATGGTAATTTCTTTTAAGACAAAGAAACTTCGTTTTGATTTTGAAGAAGATGTCCCTTGGACCTTAGATGGCGAATATGGGGGCAGTCACAAATCTGTTAATATAACTAATAGAAAAAGAGCAGTTAAGATAATTGTTTAATTGTGTAAGCAAAAAACTTTTGTGCTTTTGCCACTCTAGTGACAGTCACTTGTGATATATAAATGTACAGGTTATAATAATTCCGGAAATATTAAATTATTTTATTTTTCCGGAATAAGCAATTATTAAGGAGACAACATGAAAATAATAGAAAGAAAAGATTATTTAAATAAACTAATATCATGCAAAGGAACCTCAGATATAAAAGTTATAACTGGTATTCGTCGTTGTGGTAAATCGGTTTTGATAAAGCAATATATGGGATACCTAGAAAACAATTTCAAAAATATTAATCTTATCTATATTGATTTACAGCAGCTAGATTTTGACCAATTATTGGACTACAACAAGCTACACGATTATTGCATTAAGAAACATAAAAAATCAAAAAGTAACATTTTAGTCATTGATGAAGTTCAACTATGTGAAAAATTTGAGAAAGCAATCAATAGTTTACACGCAAAGAACATGTTCGATATATATGTTGCTGGCTCAAATGCTTTTTTAATGAGTAGCGATTTAGCAACTCTATTTACAGGAAGAACAATGGAAATTGAAGTACTACCTTTTTCATTTAGTGAATATCATGAATACTTTGAAAAAACAGATATTCAAAAAGAATTTGATGATTATTTTGAAATGGGCGGCTTGCCAGGATCATACGAGTATAAAGACGAAAAGAGAAGGGTTGACTATATTAGGGAAGTTTATAGAACAATTCTAGAAAGAGATTTATTTCAAAAGTATAAGTTAAGAAACAAAAAGGAATTGACTTTGCTTTGCGACTTTATGCTAGATAACATCTCAAATTTATCTTCACCACACAATATTGCAGATGAATTACAAAAAAATAATAGTACAATCAACGAAAAAACCGTAACTAAATATATTTCGCTTCTTGAAAAATCCTTTATTCTATATTCTGCTTTTAGATATGATTTAAAAGGCAAGAAGTATTTAAGTAGCAATAAAAAGTATTTTGTTTCTGATCACGGCATTCGCTTTGCGGTTTTAGGCACAAGAAATCTTGATTATGGAAGAGTATATGAAAATATGGTCTATTTAGAATTAAAAAGACGTGGATATGAAGTTTATATCGGAAAATTGTATGAAAAGGAGATAGACTTTGTTGCGATTCATGAAAGCGAAAAATATTATATTCAAGTTTCAGACAATATAACAGATGAATCAACTTTTCAAAGAGAAGTCAATCCTTTATTAAAAATTAAAGATGCATATCCAAAAATTTTAATAGCAAAAACAAACCATCCTATATATCAATACGAAGGAATCAAAATAATAAATATTGCGGATTGGCTTTTAAACATCAATGTTTAATAAATTCCCATAAGCATAATAAATCAAATTATTTTATAATGATTATATGCTTATAAGAACGAATGTAATTAATATTGGAGATCCTTTTATACTTAATGATGGAAAACATTATTATATGTATAGTACAGATTTTGATGTAGAGGGATTTAAAGCTCGTATTTCTGATGATTTGATTAATTGGAAGTCTTTAGGCACAGCCTTAGATTTATCTGATTCCTGGGCCTATAAATCATTCTGGGCACCAGAAGTAGTAAAACATCAAGGCAAATATGTCATGCACTATTCTGCTAGATCAAAAGAAAATAACGAATTAAGAATAGGAGTAGCAACAGCAGATAGTCCAGCTGGACCATTTATTGATGTTTATAAGGGCCCAATGTTTGAGTTAGGTTATGCCGTAATTGATGGGCATGTCTTAAAAGAAGGCAACAATTATTATCTGTTCTATTCAAGAGACTGTTCAACTAATCTGAAAGAAGATGGCTATAAGACATCACAGATATATGCCTACAGATTAAGTGATGATTTATTAAATGTAATTGGAGAACCTGTCTTAATTACTACACCAGATAAAACATATGACACCGTGCCTCATGGCATATACAGATGGAATGAAGGCCCAGCAATAATCTATGAAGATACTGAATATTATTTAACATATTCCGCAAATTTCTATGCTTCTAATGATTACTGTATATGTTTAGCCAAAGCAGATAATCCATTAGGACCATTTATTAAACAGGATGATATTAATCCTATCGTAAAGGCAAAACCAATAGGTAATGATTTTTCAGGACCAGGACACAACTGTTTCTTTAGAGATTTCAATAATAATTTAAAAATGGCTTTTCATATTCAAACAGATGAAAGTCATCCTTCACAAGATAGAAAAGCAGTTATAGCTGATGTAATAATCAAAGATGGAAAAATGATAGTGGAGATTTAATATGGAAATATCAATGATTAAAAAAGAAAATGATTATTATTTTCTAAAAGATGACAAAGAAGTAGTAAGAATTATAGGCAATAAAGATTATGAAGATACTTTTATTAAGATTGATACATATGCCTATAGATGGACAAGAAAAACAAGTCAAAAAGTAACAGAAATGAAAATGGTAGCTGAATTATTAAAAGAAGCTACTTTTACCATGGTTCCATCAATTTCCTATAATGGCAATGGTTGGGGAAGTGTACCAGAATATGTAGGAGATAGAGATGAAAATGGTGTTCCTTGGACTTACGCATGGCATAGATCTACTATTCCATCTTGTACATATTCAGAAAATGATGAAATATCTTTATCATTAATGGCCAATGTAGATTCTAACAGTGCATGTAGTTTATATAAAGAAGATGGCATACAAAAACATATCCTGTTATTTCCAGAAGAAGAAGGTCCTAAGACTTTACAAAGACATTTCTGGGGTCCAGCTTTTAAAGGAGAAATGGAGCCAATAGATACCTTTGAAGCAATTCTTCTAATAGTACCTTCAAATGGAGAAAAGTATAGATATAAAGATCTATTAGATTTTGCCTGGAGATATTATGGACATGAAATATATCCTGAATATGATGTAGAAAAATTATATGATCTATCTATTGCCTACTGTCGCTTCTTACTAGAAAAAGAACAGAACGGCTTTATAGGCTTTACAATGGGCAGTCAATGGTTTAAAGAAGACACTTCATATCATAAGACAGCACATCGATATGAAATTGGCTGGGTTGGCACAAGTGCATCAATGGCCAATGCCTATATCTATAACTACATTATAAATCATAATGAAGATGATTTAAAAACAGCCATTGAAATACACGATGCCTGGCTTCAGTTTGGAAAACTTCCAAAAGGCATGCTGGCAAGCAGAATTGATTACCACTGGTGGAGAGAAAAAGAATATCCTCTAGATTATGTCCCTGATCCTTGGAAACTTGGAGAAGCAGAATATGAATCACATATGGCATATCGTGGCAGAAAATTCAGAAGAGATGAAAATGGCAAGATTAAATTATCAGTAGATGCCTGCAATCTTGGTACAGCTGCTGAAATGTATTTTGAAGCCTATGATTTATTGAAATCAATAAATATAGATAAGCCTGAATATAAGGAAGCTGCACTGGATGTATGTGACTTTGCCTTAAATAATCAAAATGAGGAAGGTGGCTACGCCAAGTCCTGGACTGAAGAAGGAGAAGTATTAGCGAAAGATGGTACTGTAGGCTGTTTCTTAATAATTCCAATTATAGAAGCTTACAAGAAAACAAAAGATGCTAAATATCTAGATAGTGCTATAAAAGCATTTAATTTCTATTATTCAGCATTATTAAAAGATGGCTTTACAACAGCTGGTGCTCTAGATACCTATTCAATTGATAAAGAATCAGCTAGTCCATTATTAAGAGATGCTCTAGCTTTATATGATGTCTTAAAAGAAGATAAATATATTGAAGCAGCAGAAAAGATAGCCTGGTATCTATGTACATGGATGATGACATATACAATCAAATATCCAAAAGATTCTGTCTTAGGTAAGATGGGTTATGATACATTTGGCTCTACTTCAGTTTCAACACCTCATCAGGCCTTAGACCAATATGCCCTAAGAGATGTATTATCTTTCATTAGACTTCATGAATTAACAGATAACAAACAATGGTTAGAAAGAGCTAAAGCGTTCTGGTGTAATGCATGTCAGTGTATATCAGATGGAACACTTTATATCAATAATCGATTAAGACCAACAGGATCTCAAGATGAAGCTATCTTCCATACTAGATGGTCAAGAAGATCAGTTCCACAATTTATGCCATCACAATGGTTACCAGCATGGCCATGTGCATTTAGACTTGAAAACATAAGACATTATAAAGACACTAATTTCTTCAATGAAGGATTAGAAGAAATTGAAGGAAAGATAAAATAATTACACAAACAGGATTCGTAAAATGAATCCTGTTTTTAACTTCAAATTGCGATTGGGAATGAGCCGTTCCCACCTTGCTGTGAAGTACGCTGGCAAGCATGCTGTTTCCTTGCTCAGTATAGACATACGGATAGTATCTTCTACCACCACGACCAACTTGTTCTTCATTTGAGGTTCCAAATTGGAACCTCAAACCATTTTATCTTAATGTATATATCATTTATCAACTAAAACCATATAAGTCACCAAAATGTCTCCCTCACATATTAAAGTGTTAGTTCTATATACCATTTACAGATTAACTCAATGTATCCTTATATGTGAGCAATTTAACATAGCTTTAGTAGTTTTTTGCGGATTTTTTGTAAAACACTGTTGATTTTTGTTGCCACTTCCTTCAGAATAAACAAGGCTTTTTGCTTTAAGAGCATCCGAAGCGTTTTTAAACTCTTGTTCATCTATGTTCGACAGTTGGCGCAATTCACTTTTGGTTAGTCCAGGGTTTCTTGCGATAAGCTCGTAAATCTTTTTTTGTTTACCTTTTAATTTATTTTTAATAGTAATTCTTTCTAAATCATTGGCAGATATCGTTTCTTTTGTAATCATATCAGCATATCTATGATTTATACGCACCATTGCACAAGTGCTAAATGTTTTTTATAATAAATAAACATATAAAAACCTGCAAAGTTAACACTTTTACAGGGGCTAGAAATCATATATTTTTAATCAATCTTTTTATTTCTGATTCAAAATTATTCTCTATTTCATCCATGATGAATTTAGTTTCATCTTTATTCTTTGGAAGATCTTTTTTGTTATAGATTAATAATATTTTAATAGTATCTGTTTTATTGTTTATATATAATATGCATCTATTACCAGATGATTTTGTAGATTCTTTAGTTAAAGCTACTTTAAAGTCATATTTAGCCAGATATTCTTGATCATCATATTTCAATTCATCAATTTGTGATGATAATTGAGTAGTATTGTTTTCTACTCTTAAACGGCTTAAGTCTTCAATAATAGACTTTTTTGTAGAATCCCATTGTTTGCCTTTATATCTTTTTTCAAAGTTTTTTAAATAATGATGTTTAGAATAGTCGGTAAAAATTACCGAAAGCAATTCATTATTCTTAGGTAATTGGTGTATCAACATGATCTGGATCTTCTTGAAGTATTAATTCATACGGGATTATTTCGCCTTTTCTACATGCCATCCAAGGCTTTTGCTGATGAGTATAACTTACCATCTGTTTAGTATCTATATTTTTCCATTTTTCACAAATATCATCTATTTCTTTTAATTCTTCTTTAGATAATAAATCATAATTATTATTAAAAGTTGATGTCTTAATAGTAATCATATTAGCTCCTCCTGAAAGACATTCAACCTGAATGTTACCTGATTGAGCTAAATCTTCAGTTAATTCTAAAAAAGGATCAGCTAAAGGTCCATAATCTTTACATCTATATAAAACACCAGACATAGATTCTAAAGTATTATAAAAATGTCTGAAATCAGCGAAATATAATAATTTAGCCAGTTTTGTTTTAGGTAAGCCACTTTTTTTGAATTTAGAAAGAATATATAAATACATCTGTTTAAATTTTTCTATATTTTGAACACCATAAAAGAATTCTTCTACTGGTATTCCATAAATATTAGCCAGTTCATTAAGTTCTTTAACAGTAGGCTCACTATCATTTTTTTCAATTTTTATATAAGTCTGTCTTGTTATACCAAGTTTATCTGCTATTTCCTGTTGAGAATAATTGAATTTCTTACGTAAAGAAATAATGTTATCAGAAACACTCATTATCTTATCCTCCTTATGTAAATTTATTTTAACAATATAATGTTAATTTTACAATACATAAATATAAGTTTAGTTATCAATTAAGGCTTCCATAAACTCTTATAATTCAGAAATAATCTTCTCATATTTCTTTATTACATTTGACATATAAAAAATCCTACATTTATTCTGATAAACAAGTGCTAAATGTCAAAAGAATATTTAATAACAGCTATTAGCCTTACTATCTGATTACTATAGAATGCTGATCTCTGTCTTCTAAGTTATTAAATAAATAATTATAATAGCTATCATCAGCATTATATTTTGGATAATTCTCTTTGATATATTTATAATCTCCATCAAAATAATGAGCCATAAATATACCAATATCTTCATTATTAAAAGAATTAAAAGTCTTAAAACAATTTAAAGAATTATCTTGTATATCATCTATCTTTATTTGTTTAGATTCATATTTAATCTCATTATCACTTATATTTAATATGCCATATCTATTACCATATATAAGATATGATTCATTAGCTATATCAACAATTCCATCTTCTTCTTTAATATGTTGAATATGCATATGTCCTGATAGATTTAATTTCACATCATATTGTTTATATAAATTAACTAATGCCTCCGCATTATCAATTACATAACCAGTATTAAATAATTCATTATGCATTAATAAGTTATGATGACTAAAAGAAATAACTCTTAAATCATTCTCTTTGGCATATTTAAGCATTTCTTCTATCCAATTAAGAGTATTATTATTTAAATAACCTCCTGCCAGATTAGCATTATTCGCATCATTATATCGACATTTAGTTGTATCTAACATTAGACACATTATTTCATCATTTAATATATAGGCATAAGATAAGCTATCTTTATCTTGGTATAAAGAATCATAGCCATTATCCTTAAATAATTCCTTAAAAGATTCATTATCCACATTATCTACTTTGTGATCTATATCGTTAATAAAAGAATAAGTATTTTGAATATATAAATCATGATTACCTGGTATTACTAATACTTGAGTATTAATATTATCAATTTTTTTCTTAAATTCTTCTAAACTAATTAAAGCTCCATGAAAAGAAAGATCACCAGTAAATACTACTAAATCAACATGACTATTATTAATATCATCTATTAAAGCATCTATTAAGATATCTTCATCTTCTTGGTTCCTACAATCAGGAGTTAAATATTTCTTAGTATAAAGTTTATTATTAGGATCAACTAAATAATCAGACATATAGTGAGTATCACTGATGATGTAGATTAAATGGTTGTCTTCTCTAGTACGACAACCAAATAAACTTAAAACAAGCAGTATGATAATAGTGATTTTTTTAATATTCCAAACTTTCATAAACAAACTAACAAAGATAAACATATTATCTCATACAAAACTAGATGATAAAAAGAACAAAGAAAGTATAATTTCATTCATAGTTGATGCTATTTATTATTCTTTTTTGTTGAGACGTTGATGTCCATTTTATTTCGGATATATAAGTAGCCTCCATCTACATGTTTCTCAAATCTTTAAAACTAAAACCATGTGCTTGATTATTTTTTTGAAGTTTTTAAGAATATCTTTTTTATCATGCTCTTATACGATTCATCATCATAAATTTGTATTTCAATAATACCTTGTTCTTTTTCAAAATACTGCGAATAGAGTATCTCGTAGTTTTTTAAAAATGAAACATAAACAGAATGTTTATTCTCTTTCTTGTTTATTTCTGCTAGAAAAACTATAAATCCTTTTGCGCCAAATTTATTGGTTATGCTATATTTATTCACCAAAACTGGTTCCCAAGCAATATATGTCTCTTTTATTCTGTTTTTTAACTTTTTTTCTTTATTCTTCTTTTCTTTTGAAGCTTGTAATAGTCTTTTTGAATCAACCTGTTTTTGAATTGAATTAATTCTTAACAATTCATCATGATTCGGCTTATCTTCGTTGATGATCGCGATGTTATATACATATAACGGTAGATCTAACATTTGCATAACATGAAGTTCATCTATGGCATCAGTTAATGCGTTGTGAATTTCGTAATAATGCTTTTTTACATTAGTAGAACATGCTAGCAATCTATTCAATATAGGTTCAACTCCATAGTTTGTAAGCAAACGACCAGTTGAGCATGTTGCTTCTCTTTTTTTAATAGAGTAATTATATTGTTTGTATGCTGCTACACCCATGATATCGTACCAGCACATATTCTTCAGTTCAGGCAAGTGGTGATAATCGAAAGAAGCGTTATATGCGAATATGTTTTCTATGCCGTAATCCTGCAAGAACGTAGCAATATCCTTCAAAACATCTTTTCTATTTGATTTTAAATGAGTCTCTACTTTTTTATGTTCCAATTGACTAGAGAACATAGCCAGTTTTAGACATTCTGGAGTAATAATGTAATATCTTTTGTCGATTGCTTCAAATTCTGATTTGTCTTCCTTAACTTCGGCCACAACAACACCAATAGATATTACTTCGTCATCATAATTAGTTTCTGTATCTATAACTGCAAATTTTGTTACGCCATCTAGTCGCATGCTAGAAACACTCTTCATTTTTCCTTTAGTTATAGCATTAACAACTTTATCCATAAAAATCTTTTTATTAGTAATTGAGATTTCATATTGAGAATTATCGTGAATATTCCATAGAATTCCTTTTTCAGTATCAAGTGCTAAACTATAACATGCACACACTAAAAAATCTACATTAGAAATCGAATACAGATATTTGATTGAATAATAGCATTCGTCTAGAACACAGTCTCCTAGCCCTACGAGTGAAAGCTTCTGATTCCCTTTTTCATCGTTCACAATGATTTCTGCATCCAATTGGACATTTGCATCTTTAGGAACCACAGATAACCTTTCGGTCAGTTTTTGTCTTTCTTCGTATGAAACAAGCGGCAGTCTAACCTGCGTTCTATATCTGTTATGACGAGTCATTAAAGATACAAGAAACAATATTTTTTCATCCAGTCCTGTTTTTTTGACATCACCATCATATAAATGTTTATAATCCGGATTAGCATTAAGAAATATTTTTATTTGATCATCAATTTTATACTTTTCAAAATATACTGCTTTCTGGTAAATACCTATGCATGGCAACAGATCTATCAGTTCATCTTTATCTCTAATTGCCAGTTCACCAGTTTTTTCCAAAGGAATATCTATTCTTTTGATATTCAAGCATTTATATGCCTCATCAATGTCTTCTTTGTATTTGAAATCAAACATTGAATCTATCATTAAAACATCGTTGCTTTTTCCATTATCCCCTGGTTCCAACAGATCTTCTTCTGTCAGAAGCATATCGTTATTATCAACAACGAATATTATTTTGTCTTTTCCTCTTGAAGCTGCAACACAGAAAATATTTCTTAATATTTCATAAGATGTGTCTGGTTTATGTAAACGTGTTTGCCAATAATCATATGTCCAGTCATAAATAATACAAATCGGCTTTTCCATACCTTTACATGCATCAAATGTTGTGAATACAGCACTATTCTTATTTGGTTGGGTAGCGCCGCCTTCTTGTGTTCTAATAGAAGCATACACGCTTTTCTTATTAAAAATATCAGGTTGTTCTTCTTCCAATTTGTTTAGCAGAGAAGTCATTCCACCACTTCTGGAACCGAGACATAATATATCACAAGGTTTCTTATCTTTTAAATATTCAACAACATCTTCTGTTGTCATTTCTACCACTTCGCAATTCTCATTGGCCCCATCAATATTCTTGTTCCAGATTCTACCGAGCATCTCTGCCAGTTCGGCTGAGATCCTAAAACACTTAGTAAATTCTATTTCTAGATACTCTCCTAAAAAAGGCTTTATAAACTCCATTACATTAAGTGTGGTTTTATCATAGATTTTCTGCTCCATGTCACCAACAGCAATTATTTGTATACCAGGATTATTTTCTTTAATATATTCAAGCATTTCTGCCAATTCAGTCTCTATATCCTGATACTCATCTATTATCAAAACATCGTACCTTGGAATAGGCAGCTTTTTTTCTACAAAGACAGTTACCGAATCTGAATAACCAAAAGATATATTGTTTTTAAACAAAATCCACGAGGCAAAACCATGATAATTTGTTACCATAACGTTTTTGTTTTTTATCTTGGATTTAGCATCGATTTTTAATAGCTTGTTATAAGTCAAATATAGAACACTTTTGTCTGTTAGTTCATCACAAAGTTTCTGAATGGAAGTTGTCTTACCAGAGCCAATGCAAGCATCAACCAATATGTTGTTTCCTTCTAGAGCCTTTTCAATAAAATATTGTTGTTCCTTAGACAGTTCAATGTCTTTTTTTGCGTTTTTTCTTTTCTTAATTGGTAACATAACATTTTTAGTATTAACTAAGGATATTATCTCATACTTAAACATTTTAATACTATATGCTCTTTAATAATGATCGTTAAAAACGTTCATAACATAGGATAGCTTTATATTTCCATTCAATAGTAGATACGAGTTTGCATTCAAATACAAATCATCAAACTTCATAAAAGGCTTCTTTCAATTTCTTTTACTCAGTAATATATCTATATATGTCTTCTCTTACAGATGTTTCTAATTCGTATGGTATTTTTACTGCATTATCATTGGTTCCTTTCATTTTGATTGGAATCATTTCTCCATTAAGATATATTCTTCCTAAATAATAGAATTCTTTTGATGTTGCATCATCTTTATTCTTTCTTACAAACAAATGAATTGCTGTATTATTTCTTTTTGAATTTAATATCGTTTGCATATCATCAGATTCAATTGTTCTTTTGCTTTTAGAAATGGCTATTAAATGTGATTCACCCAAAAATTCATCTTCATAATTAATTGATGCTTGTACATCCTTTTTTTCATAATTAATAAACACTGGAAAAGTGTTTGAATATTTGTCGTATTTATATCCACCAATATTTAATGCAACTTCTGCTTTTTCCCAGTTTAATAATCTACATACATCTTCATATGTATATTTCTTATATAAGCATAAATCTGTATTTTGGTATTTATTGCTATATTGTCTTAAGTAATTATAAATTCCTAAATCTACAACTTCCATTAATTGATTATAGAAATCTTTATTATTTAATAATCTGTCTAATAAAGGAGAAATATGATAATCATCACCATCTTCAATGATAAAGTTTATTTTACTATATCTTCCCTTGGCAGATCCTGTTAAAAAGTTTAATGTTAATTCGTTTACGATAGTTTTCTTTAATTTGTTATCAAGTGGAAAACCGTAGTTATCAATTAAGCAATTATTCAAATGATAAAACATTCTGTTTTTATAATTCACTAATTGTTTAATTGCTTCTAATTCTTGTATTCTTTTTCCTGCTGCAAATTTTTTAGATACATATTCAATAAATTCTTTTTCTATTTCATCCAAAGAAACATTGTAATCCTTATCATATTTGCTTAAGAAAACGTGATAAGAACCTAAGTTATTATTGTCAAAGATTCTAAGTGGATCAATAGAACCGTATTTAATAAAGTCCATTAACGAAGGAATTCTTCCTAGTTTCATTTTTAATTGTTGATATGACTCTTTAATTAGATTAATTTCTGAAAAGTTAGCAGTATCTATTGCTTTATAAATTCTTTCTTTAGAAATAGTATCAAAGCTAATCGTTGATGCTCCGCTGATTTCAACATTGCTATCTGATAAAAATCTTCTGTAATTGTCTTTGTTATAAGTGTTATCACCACTTAAAGCAATTGGAATCAAAAAGTTCTTATCATAGTTGCCAATTATATCTATGACATTTACATATTCTTTGTTTCCGCTCTTTCTTAAGCCTCTACCTAATTGTTGAACAAAAATAATTGCTGATTCAGTTGGCCTAACCATAACAACTTGATTAATAGATGGGATATCAACGCCTTCATTAAAGATATCAACTGTAAATATATAGTCTAACGCATCATCGCCTTCTTCTTTTTCAAGACGGTCAATCATAACTCTTCTAGTTTCTTCACTATCTTCACCAGTTAAAGCAACTGTTTTAAAACCTTTGTCATTAAAGATGTCTGATAATAGTTTTGCTTCTTCTTTTCTGCTTACAAAGATTAATCCATGCACTTTCTTTCCTGAATAATGATAACTATTAATTGCTTCAATAATGTGATTAGCTTTAGCTTCAAGATTTAAACGAGTAAAATCATGAAAATCATCATGTACTTCATTATCAACTTCTAAATCAGAAATACCATAATAATGGAATGGGCATAACAAATCATATTCCATGGCTTGTTGTAATCTAATTTCGTATGCAATATTGTAATCGAATAATGAATAGATATCTTTTTTGTCAGTTCTTTCTGGTGTAGCAGTCATACCTAACATAAATTTAGGCTTAAAATACTCTATTACATTGTTATACATTTGTGCACCAGCGTGGTGCACTTCATCTAAAACAATGTAATCAAACTCATCTTTATCAAAAAGATTTAAGTATTCATATTTTCCAATTGTTTGAACAGTAGAAAATATATAATCACATTCCGCTTCTTTTCTATTGCCTGTAAATATACCGTACGTTTTATCTGGCATGATTAATTTAAAAGATTCTAACGCTTTACGTGCAATGTTTTCTCTGTGTACTACAAACAGCATCTTCTTTGCATTAAATTGTTTAACATCAAATGCTGACAAGAATGTTTTACCAGTGCCTGTAGCAGATATTAATAATGCTCGGTCTTTCTCTTCATTACGTAAATTCTGTAATGAAGTTAATGCTTCTTCTTGCATCAAATTAGGTTTTATTTCTTTGTCACCAGGCTTAACAACGCTTCTAGGAATTGGCTCGACATATTTAAGCCCATATTTATCAATCCATTCGTTAGTTAAAGGTACTGATATATTCCATTGATCTTCAAATTCGCTCATTATTCTTTCAATAATTTCTGTATTACTAAAAGAAGTTAAGCTGACATTCCATTCTTGGTTTTTTGATAAAGCGTTTTGTGTTAAATTTGAACTTCCAATAATTATCTTAACTTGATTACTATATTGAAAAATATAACCTTTTGGATGAAAACCATCAAAAGGAAAAAGACGAACTTCAATGTTATCTAATTCCATTAATTGTCTAAACATTTTAGGATTATTAAAGCCCAAATATGTTGAAGTAACAATTCTTCCCTTTTTACCAATTCTTTTTAAATCTAATAATGTTTGTCTTAAAGCAGACAACCCAGAATCACTTATAAATGCAATGGATAAAGAAAATGTTTCACATTTTTCAAAGCACTTTTCAAGTTCAGAAATTACTTTAATGTTTTGTGATGGATTATTACAAATCAATCTAGGAAGTGTGTCAGCTTCATTATTATAGATACTCATTTAAGACTCTCTTTATAATTATTTATTACTTTAACATCTGCTGGCACCCATTCAATATTCTCTTCGCATGGATCTATCCATTTAATTGCTGAGTGATCGTGCAAATGTAAATTATTATTTATTAAATCGCAAATATAGCAATCCATAACTAAATAAAACGAATCATATTGATGTTCAATTGTACACAAATACTTTTTAACATTTATATCTGTATCAAATTCTTCTTTTATTTCTCTTTTAATGGCTTGTTCTCCAGTTTCGCCTTCTTCATATTTACCACCAGGAAATTCCCATAGTCCTTCAAATTCGCCATGGTTTCTTCTGGCAATCAAAATATGATCATCTTTTTCTATAATTGCAGCTACTACTCTAATAGCTTTCATAAAATAATTATAATCTAAGCAGTTTCAACTGTCATTAAGCATTAAGGATTCAAAGTATATTTACACTTAGGATAATTTGAACATCCATAAAATGTTCCATACTTTCCTTCTCTTCCAATTAGCTTACCGCCACATTTTGGACAAATTCCTTTTTTTATTAAATCTTGTTTGTTTTTTACTTTTTCTTTAATATCTTTTACATGCTTTTTCTTAGTGTCTCTATCATATTTCGGAATACTATTTAATAAATCATACATTCTTATAATCTGTTCTTTTGTGAACTTAATAGTATTGTGAAATTTTATTTCTTTTAGTAATTCGCCTGCATATATTACTGGCGATTCAAAATCTCCTATTAGTCTTGCTCTATTCGTGAATACAACTATCGGTATAAAATACTTTTCATCTACACCTAATTTATTTGATAGTGCTTTTATATGTCCATAGTTCTGTCTAATTGGATTTCTGAACGAATACTTATTTCCATATACATTTTTTGTCCATTCTTCGGAACGTTCTCCACCATATATAGAACCTGAATAATTCTTCGTTTCTATTACAAATATTCCATAAATAGACAAAACGATATGGTCAATTTGAGTTGTCCCATATCCACTGTTTTCAATCATTAAATCATTTAACACATGGTATTCATCTTTTGGGAGTCTTTTTAATATTGTTGCAACAAAAAGTTCTCCTCTTTGGCCTCTTCTTGTATTTCTAGTGAGACTTAGCCAAATTATAAAACCAAACCATATTGTTATTATTACAATGTACATTCCTAACATGCTTATATTTTACTACATCGATATAAAACCTTTATTAAATCTTTTGTTTGCAATTGTTATTTACTCATTACCATCTATTTAGTGATAGAATAATATCATTATTATTGCGAGGCAACTTATGGAAAACAAGATGAAAAAACGTTATGGCTTCCCTATGGCACTTGCCATGGTTGTTGGTATTGTTATTGGGTCTGGTATCTTCTTTAAAGCTGTTAAAGTATTAAAACTGACTGGTGGCAATATGAAGATGTCATTATTAGTCATTGGTGTTGTTGGTTGTATCTGTATAGTTTGTTCATTATTCTTTGCTAAGATGGGTAAAGAATATGTTCATTGTAATGGTTTAATTGACTACGCTGAGGCAACATTAGGTAAGAAATATGGCTATATTATTGGCTGGTTTATGGCTTGTTTCTATAATCCTATTATTGGTGCTACTCTTTCATATATTGCTGCATCATATGTATCAATGTTATTTGGACTAGAAATGTATGGCCAGACTACTACTGGTATTGCAGTATTCTTTATGCTAGTTCTTGTTGCTATCAATATGTTAGGACCAAGTCTTGCTGGTAAATTACAGGTATCAATGACAGTTATTAAATTAATACCTTTAGTTTTAATGGCAATTGTTGGTTTAATTGTTGGTGTTGTTAATGGCAATACTATAAATGTATTAAATACTGCAGTTGATAATGCTCCTGTTGGTGGATTATTTGCTGGTGTATGTGCTTTTGCTTTCGCATATGAAGGTTGGATATCTTGTACTACTATCAATTCTGAATTAAAGAATCCTAAAAGAGATCTTCCTTTAGCTTTAATTATTGGTGGTATTTTCTGTACTGTCTTATATATGTTATATGTATTATCTATGTCAGCTACTTTATCAGTAGATGGTATTATAGCTGCTGGTGATAATTTACCTGTTATTGCTTTCTCTAATGTGTTTGGCAATTTCATTGGTTCTATTGTCTTAGTATTTATTATTATTTCATGTCTAGGTACAGCTAATGGTATGATCTTATGTTCAATGAGAAGTTTCTATGCCTTAGCTATAAGAAATGAAGGCCCTAAACCAGAAGTAATCAAAGAAGTTGATGAAAAGACTGGTATGCCTTTAAAGAGCTGTATTATTGCTTTAATCTTCTTAGGATTCTGGCTATTCCAGACTTCTACTTTATTCTTCCAGGGTCCATTAGCGTTCAATGGTACAGGTAATCCTGATTGGCTATTAGCTTGGGAAGCAGATGAAATCTGTATCATGACTTTATATGCTATGTATGTTCCTATGTTTATTTGTGTCATGTTTAAAGAAAAGACCTTTGGTTTCTTCTATCGTTTCATCATTCCATTATTGTCAACAGTTGCTTCATTATTTATGTGTTACTGTTGCTACATGGCATATGGAATAAAACAGATTATCTATTATTTAATATTCTTTATTATCATAATGGGTCTTGGCTTATTCTTTAACAGAAACAACAAGAGAACGGAAAAATAACCGTTCTCTTTTTTTAATAAATCTATTGGAGTTTACTTGGGTGTTTTTACTTAGGTACTTTTACTTGGGTATTTTGCTGTTACTTAGGTACTCTTTATATCTTAGGCGTTTTGCTATCTCTCTAATGCTTTTTGGAGCGATTAAAATCTCAAGAACCGGACATTCCTTGGACGAATTAACTGGTGCATTAACTGGTACATTTTTTGTGATTTTATAATAGCTTTTTTAAAAGATTTTTCTTGAATTGTCATATAGTTTTGCTATTATATATTTTAAGAGGGACGCAATCATAACCGAAGGCGCTGCTCTTTTTTTATTCTCAGTTTGCCCATAAAAGGCATATTATCAGTATTTAGGTTATAATTAATAAGTATCTAGGGGGACTTATGCGTATTATTATTGTAGGATGCGGTAAAGTTGGTGCCACAATTATTGAACAGTTATCTAATGAAGGACATGATATTGTAGCCATCGATGTTAATCCACGCATCATTGAAGATATTACTAATGCTTATGATGTCATGGGGCTTGTCGGCAATGGCACAAGTTTAAAAGTATTAAAACAAGCAGGAATAGATGAAACAGAATTATTGATTGCTGTAACTGATTCTGATGAATTAAATCTTTTGACATGTCTCTTGGCTAAAAAAGCTGGTAATTGTAAAACTATTGCCAGAGTTAGAAATCCTGAATTATCAGAAGATATAAGCTTTATTTCTCGTGAATTGGGTCTTTCAATGATTGTCAACCCTGAAAGAGCTGCTGCTAAACAGATAGCTCGTTTATTACGTTTCCCTGCTGCTGTTAAAATTGATACTTTCGCTAATGGCGAAGTAGAATTAATGAAATTTGTCATCCCTGAAAATTCACCAATTGTCGGTTTAAGTCTTTCAGAAATCGATAAGAAATTTAAAGGTAATACTTTGATATGTTGTGTTGAAAGAAAAGAAGAAGCCATCATTCCTAATGGTTCATTTGTGATTGAAGCTAATGATAAGATTACTTTAGTTTCTTCTCAATATATTGCGAAAGACTTCTTTAAATCAATTGGTATTGATATAAAACGAGTAAGAAATGCCATGATTGTTGGGGGAAGTAAGATAGGCCTTTATTTATGTCAACAGTTAGCTAATAAAAATATTGATCTTAAGATTATTGAACAGGACAAGAATAGATGTGAAGAATTGGCAGGCATATTACCTCAAGTTACAATTGTCAATGCGGATGGTTCTGTAGAAGCAATCTTAAAAGAAGAAGGAATTGAAGATATTGATGCCTTTGTATCTTTAACTGGTATTGATGAAGAAAATATCTTCTTATCATTATTTGCTTCTAAATGTGGCGTTACTAAAGTTATCACAAAAATAGATCGTATTGCTTATAATGAAGTGATTAATTCTTTAGAATTAGGCAGTTTAATTCACCCAAAAAATATCATTGCGGATAATATTGTAAGATATGTAAGAGCTTTAAATAATGCCCAAGGTGATTCACAAATTGAAACCTTACATGAAATAATTAAAGGTAAGGTTGAAGCATGCGGTTTTACAATCAATAATGAATCACTTATTACTAATAAACCATTGGCCAGTCTTCATACAAAAGAAGGTATATTAATTGCCTGTATAAGAAGAGGCAAAGAAATCATTATCCCTAATGGTCAATCTTGTATATTACCAGGCGATACGATTGTTGTTGTTGGTAAACAAAAACAGATTAAAAATCTAAGTGATATCTTAGTTGGAGATAATAATTCATGAAATACCGGGTCATCGGTAATTTCCTAGGAAATGTATTAAAGATCGAAGCGATACTTCTTTTGTTGCCTTTTTTAGTAGGAATTATCTACCATGAACAGGTTGCTTATTATTATTTATCAACAGCCCTTATTACTTTTATTGTTGGTTTTTTACTTTCATTAAATTCAGAAAAAGCACCGGTATTTTATGCTAAAGAAGGCTTTATATCTGTTGGCTTAGCATGGATATTGATGGGCTTATTTGGGGCTATTCCTTTTATTATCTCTAAAGAAATACCTGATTTTATCAATGCCCTATTTGAAACCTTATCAGGCTTTACTACTACTGGTTCTAGTATTCTATTAGCTGTTGAAGATTTAAGCAATGCAGCTAATTTCTGGCGTTGTCTAACACACTGGATTGGGGGCATGGGTGTCATTGTCTTTATGTTGGCGATATTTCCTAATAATAGTGGTAATAATATGCATTTAATGAGAGCTGAATCTCCAGGACCTCAAGTTGGTAAACTTGTCCCTAAAGTAAAAGAAACGGCCAAAATGCTATATATTATCTATATTGTCATAACATTATTAGAAATCATTTCTTTAAAGATTGCGGGCATGCCTTTATATGATGCGATATGCGCAAGTTTTGCCTCAGCTGGAACGGGCGGCTTTGGAATAAAGAATGATTCTTTAGCTTCTTATTCTGTTTTAATTCAGATAATTGTCAACGTCTTTATCTTAATGTTTGGTTTAAATTTCAATGTCTATTATTGCTTAATCAAATCAAAGAATCGTAAAGAAATCTTCAAGATGGAAGAAGTTAGATATTATCTTTTAATTACCATTATTGCTACATTACTTATTGCCTTTAATACTTTATCGCAATACGGATCTTTTGGCATATCTTTGCAACAATCTTCTTTCCAGGTTGCATCTATTATTACCACAACTGGTTTTGCGACAACCGATTTTAACTTATGGCCAACATTCTCTAAAGCTATCTTAGTTTTATTGATGTTTATTGGTGCTTGTGCTGGGTCTACTGGTGGAGGCATTAAAGTATCAAGAATTCTTTTATCTTTCAAGATGGCTAAAGAAGAAATACATCGTTATATTCATCCAAATGAAGTAAGAAAGATAAAATTAGATGGTAAGGTTGTTGAAGAAGATACTTTAAAATCAGTTGGCCTATATATTCAAATATTCTTATTAGTATTCTTAGCGTCTGTCTTATTAGTTGCGATTGATACTATTGATTTAATTGAAAGTTTTACAGCTGTTGCAGCTACTTTAAATAACATTGGCCCAGGACTTAATATTATCGGTCCTACTGGAAATTATGCTGCTTTATCTGATTTTTCAAAATGTGTTTTGATGTTTGATATGGTAGCAGGAAGATTAGAATTATTGCCTATCTTATTATTATTTGCACCAAGATCATATAAAAAGATATAAGCGTTTTACATCTATATGAGTTTATGTGAAAATAAAATAAAGTGGAGGTCATATGGGAATTAGTAATGTTTTAGCATTATTATCTGGCGTTGCGTTATTTCTTTTTGGAATGACACTCATGTCTGATGGTCTTAAAAAAGTAGCAGGAAATAAATTAGAATTAGTTCTCTATAAATTATCATCTAATCCTTTAAAAGGCTTATTATTAGGAACTGGCATTACAGCCGTTATCCAATCATCTTCAGCGACATCAGTAATGGTTGTCGGTTTTGTCAATTCTAAGATGATGAAATCAAAACAGGCTATTGCGGTAATAATGGGTGCTGTCATTGGTACTTCAATTACTGGTTGGATTATTTCTTTATCATCACTTGGTAAAACTTCTAATGTCTTACAATTACTATCAGCTGATACACTCACTGCCCTAATTGCGATTATTGGTATTTATTTAAGAATGTTTTGTAAACATACAAAACAAAAGAATATTGGTAATATCTTAATGGGCTTTGCGATCTTAATGTTTGGTATGCAAACAATGTCTGATTCAGTATCTTCTTTAAGACAGTCAGAAGTATTTATTAATCTGTTAACTAATTTCTCTAATCCAATAATTGGAATATTAGTTGGTATGATTTTTACTGCCATCATTCAGTCAGCCAGTGCTGCTGTTGGTATCCTACAAGCCTTATCAAGTACAGGCGTTATAAGTTTGCCTATTGCCCTTCCTATTTTGATGGGTATTGGTATTGGTGCTTCTTTACCTGTTATCTTATCAGCTTTAAGTGCTTCTGTTGAAGCTAAACGTTCGGCCTTTTCTTATCTACTAATTAATGCATTTGGAGCCATCATTATTTCTGTCTTATTCTATGGCTTAAATTATTTAATTCATTTTAATATTGATAATTTAGTATTAAATACATTCTCTATCGCTTTAATCAATACTTTATATCGAGCAGTTTATATTATCTTATTAATTCCTTTTATTAATTTGATTGATTTATTAACGAAGAAAATAATTAAAGATGAAGTTGATGATGAAGATTTATATGAAGAAGATTTATTAGAGGAAAGATTCATCGCCCATCCTGCTTTAGCGATTGAACAATGTCGTCTGACAATTAATTCAATGGCTAATTTCGCCAGAAGAAATGTTCAATTGGCTTGTGAATTAATTGGTAATTATAATGATAAGAATTTTAAGAAAGTTGAAAATAAAGAAGAAATAATTGATAGGTATGCGGATAAACTTGGCACATATATGATCAAGATTACCCGTAAAGAATTAAATAAAACTCAAAATGAAGAAGTTTCTAAATATCTACATGCGATTGGCGATTATGAAAGATTGTCTGATCACGCATTAAATATCGCTCAATCTTCTAAAGAATTAAATGAAAATGGTATATCTTTCTCTGAAGATGGTTTAAAAGAAATGAGGACTCTAGCCTTAGCTATTTCCGATATGATTACGATAACTGTTGAAGCATTCGTAAATAATGATATACACCTTGCTTATTCAATTGAACCTTTTGAACAACTCATTGATGATATCTGTGAAAAGATGAAATCTAATCATATTGAAAGATTAAAGAAAGGTGAATGTACTATTGAACACGGTATAGCCTTCAATGATTTAATTACTGATTTAGAAAGAGTTGGTGACCATTGTAGTAATATCGCTTTAACGATTATTGGCCTAGAGAACGACTCACTAAATATGCACAACTTCTTAGAAACACTTAATGATGCTCAAAAAGAAGAATATGATAATCTATTAAATAATTATCGTTCACAATATAATATCTAAATGGAATATATAAAACTCACAAAAGAAAATCTAATAAATGAGCACATCTGTTGTGCTATTTCTAATAATAATGATGTTCAGGTATCATCTAAAAAACAATGGCTGGAAAAATGTTTTGATGATGGGCTAGTCTTTTTAAAAAGTGTTGAAAGAGGAAAATGTTTTATTGAATATATACCTATTGAAAATGCTTGGAATCCACTTATTGGTAAAGATTATATGTTTATTAATTGTCTATGGGTATCAGGCTCTTTTAAGGGACATGGTTATTCAAATGATTTATTAAATGAATGTATTAAAGATAGTAAGAAAAAAGGAAAGATAGGCCTATGTATTCTTTCTAGTGCCAAGAAATTACCTTTCTTAGCTGATCCTAAATATCTTAAATATAAAGGCTTTGAAGTAGCAGACGAAGCTGATAATGGTATACAGTTATGGTATCTGCCATTTAAGAAAGATGCCAATAAGCCGTCATTTAAAGATTGCGCAAAACATCCTCATATTGAAGAAAAAGGATATGTATTATATTTCACTAATCAATGTCCATTTAATGGAAAATATATACCTATCTTAGAGAAATGTGCTAAAGATAATAATATTAATTTTAAAGCTATTCATATAAGCGATAAGAAGACTGCTCAAAATGCACCTACACCGATTACTAATTATGCTTTATTCTTTGATGGAAAATATATCAGTAATGAACAAATGAATGATAAGAAATTCTTAAAGTTAGTTGGGAAATAAAGAATTAATTTCTATAATTAGTTGATTTGTAGACCTAATGCTTATTTTTAATACTTAATTATTACTTTACAATATACAAAAGATAGAAGCAACAGCTTCTATCTTTATGTATTAATATATTTAATATATATGATAATTATTAATTACCAGATATATCTAATGTGGAATTAAG
>CAMKTV010000011.1 GCA_946415785.1 uncultured Solobacterium sp. | reverse complement strand
ATATATTCATCAAAATATTATTTCTTTGAATATGGGGACTTCTTATCCAACCTTCCAAGGCTTAGATGTTTTATCTGTTATCTTCGATTATCAAGGTACAGAAGTAAAACGTGATGTAGCATATGAAACTGGACTTAAAGGTGAAAGCTCACTAATTTTTGGTACTTTAAAATATAAATACACATTGGATAGACTTGATACCCAAAAATTTGTCGATCATTACGCTGATGGCAAGAGTCTTAAAAGCCAACAGTCAATGATTGGTATCTCATTCTTGATGGGAATCTTTTCATTGGTTTTGGCATATGGTATTGGTCTACCAGTAGGTGTTTTAATGGCTAAGAATAAAGATGGCATCATCGATAAATTAGGTATGGTATATATTATCTTTATTATCGCTGTTCCTTCTTTGGCTTATATTTATGTCTTTAGATATTTAGGTACGATGATCTTTGGGCTACCGACAGTATTTACTACCTATGGAGCATCAGATGTAAGGTCATGGATCTTGCCAATTGTATCTTTGGCTTTGCCATCAATTTCAGGTTTGATGTTATGGACTAGAAGATATGTTGTAGACCAAATGAATTCTGATTATGTAAAATTTGCGAAGGCAAAAGGATTGAACCAATCAGAAATATTCAGAACTCATATCTTCAAAAATGCGATTATTCCAATTGCTCAAGGTATCCCATCTAGCTTGGCTGGCTGTATCGCTGGTGCTATCATTACTGAATCAATCTATTCTGTAGGTGGTATGGGTAAGATGCTTCCTGATGCAACAAAACAATATAACAACGTTATGGTTGTTGCACTGACATTCTTGTTCTCATCAATATCAGTTCTATCTGTCTTCATGGGTGACTTGGTACTTACATGGGTTGACCCACGTATTCAATTAGCAGAAAAGGAGGGAAGATCATAATGGAAAACAATAATAAAGAAAAAGATCTATTCTCTTTTGCGGATTTTGATGAATATCAATCTGAACATATTGCTGCTCCACGTTATTCATATTGGAAATCAGTATGGAGAACTTTCTTTAAAGACAAATTTACTGTCGGTGTAGCAATTCTGTTAATATTCATTATCAGCTTTGCGATGATTCAACCAATTTTTTCAGGCTATGATCCAATGATTGCTCCTAATATCAACAATGCAGCAATGAAATTCCAATCACCAAGTTCAGCTTATTGGTTTGGAACAGATAATATCGGTAATTCCGTATTTGATGCTGTATGGGCTGGCGCAAAGAATTCAATTCTTGTTGCCTTAATCTGTACTGCAATCAATATGGTTATCGGTATCATTGTTGGTTCTATCTGGGGCTTTTCAAAGAAGATGGATAAATGGATGATTGAAATCTATAACGTTTTATCTAACGTTCCATTCTTGTTACTTGCAATCATTCTATCTTATATTCTTGGTTCTGGCTTTAAACCACTTATCTTTACAATGACTGTAACTGAGTGGGTATTCGTAGCATATTTTATAAGAACACAAGTAATGATTATTAGAGATAGAGAATATAACTTAGCTTCAAAATGTTTAGGTACTTCAACCTGGACTATGATTACTAAAAATATTCTTCCATACTTGATTTCAGTAATCATGACTTATATCGCAAGAATTATTCCAAGTTATATTTCTTATGAAGTATTCTTATCATACATGGGCTTAGGTCTAGGATCTTCTATTGCATCACTAGGTAAGATTATTTCTCAATATACTTCATTTATGAAAGGCTATCCACACTTATTCTGGATCCCAGTTAGTGTATTAGCTACCATATCTATTTCGTTATATATCGTTGGACAGAAACTCGCAGATGCGGCTGATCCACGTACACACAGATAGGAGGTAGAATTATGGAAGAAAGAAATATAATTTTATCTGCTAAAGATATCGTTGTTAAATTTAGAGTTAGAGATAATTATCTAACAGCAATCAGAAATGTTTCTCTTGATTTATATGAAGGTGAAACATTCGCCATCGTTGGTGAATCTGGAAGTGGTAAATCAGTATTCACTAAGACTTTCACAGGCATGCTGGAATCAAACGGTCAAATTGCCAATGGTTCAGTAATGTATGATGGAAAAGATTTAACGCAATTAAAAACTGATAAGGACTGGGAAGGTATAAGAGGTGCTAAGATTGCAACTATCTTCCAAGACCCAATGACTTCATTAAACCCAATTAGAACAATTGGCTCACAAATTACTGAAGTTATCGTTAAACACCAAAAAGTATCTAATGCCGAAGCTAAAAAACAGGCTATCGAAATTATGGAAAGAGTTGGTATTATCAATGCTGAAAAACGTTTTGATGAATATCCTTTCCAATATTCAGGTGGTATGAGACAAAGAATCGTTATCGCAATTGCTTTATCATGTCACCCACAAATTCTAATTTGTGATGAACCTACTACAGCTCTTGATGTAACAATCCAAGCTCAAATCATTGATTTGATTAAGAAGTTACAACAGGAACTTAAGTTCACAACTATCTATATCACTCATGACTTAGGTGTTGTAGCTAATGTTGCGGATAGAGTAGGTGTTATGTATGGCGGCCAAATCATTGAATATGGAACAGTTGAAGAAATATTCTATGAACCAGCTCATCCATATACTTGGGCATTATTATCATCACTTCCTCAATTAGGTGAAAAGGGTAAAGAATTATATTCAATTCATGGCACTCCACCTTCACTATATAACGAGATTAAGGGTGATGCCTTTGCACCTAGAAACAAATATGCCTTAAAGATTGACTTCGAACAAGAACCACCATTCTTTAAGATATCTGATACACATTACGCAAAGACATGGTTATTAGATCCTCGTGCTCCAAAAGTAGAAAAACCAGAAGTTATAAAGGATCTTCATGAAAAGATTACGCTTATGACTGAGAAGGGAGGCGCATATTATGTCGAACAATAAAGAAGTATTACTTTCAGTAAAAGGTGCCGACGTTGCCTTCGACAATGGTGGTAAAAAACTATTTAGAGCTGTTAAAAATGCGAACTTTGATATTTATCGTGGTGAAACATTCTCTCTTGTAGGTGAATCTGGTTCAGGTAAGACAACAATTGGAAGAGCTATCATGAGAATCAACGAGCTTTCAAAGGGTGAGATTCTCTTTAAAGGAAAAAGAATTTCTGGCAGGATTTCTAAAGAAGAAGATAGAGATGTAATCAGATCTATTCAAATGATATTCCAAGATCCAGCAGCATCTTTAAATGAAAGAGCGACAATTGAATATTGTATCTCTGAAGGTTTATATAATTTCCATTTATACAAAGATGAAGCAGATCGTATTGAAAAAGTCGATAAAGCTTTAAAAGATGTAGGCTTATTACCAGAACATAAATCAAGATATCCACATGAATTCTCTGGTGGCCAAAGACAAAGAGTTGGTATCGCTAGAGCGATGATTATGGAACCTGAATTGATTGTTGCGGATGAACCTATTTCAGCACTTGATGTATCAATTCGTGCGCAAGTTCTAAATCTAATGAATAAATTAAAAGAAGAAAAAGGCTTAACATATTTATTCATTGCTCACGATTTATCAGTAGTAAGATTTATATCTGATAGAATCGCTGTTATTCACTTAGGAAGAATCGTGGAAATAGCTGAAACAGAAACATTGTTTAAATATCCACTTCATCCATATACTATTTCTTTATTATCAGCTGTACCAATGCCAGATCCACGCATTGAAAAGAAGAAAGAATTAATTGTCTATGATGAATCAAAGAGAGATCACTCAGGTGAAAAACCAATCCTTCAAGAAATTCGTCCAGGACACTTTGTATTTGCAAATGATAGAGAAATGAAAGAATATGAAGCTAAGCTTCAGGAAATGGAAGCTAGAGGTTAAACAATTATAGCTGAGATTAATGAGAATAATATCATTAATATTCCAATAAAAAGAGGGTAGTTAAAACTATCCTTTCTTTTTTCTTTACGTTCATTTAAATATTCTTTATAATCAATGCCTTCATTTTTTAATCTTTTTTTATTCAATATGTATGAAGCAATATCATAATCACCATGTAAGACAAAGGAATTAAATACACCAAAAAAGATAGAAACCAAACCAATTATTAAACATGAATCAGAAAAAACTAATAAATGATCATCTGATACAACTGCTTTTACAACAGGATATAAAAGATAGATAAATAAGAAAATCAATAATGTTTTAAGAGAGATATTTTTAAATTTCATACTAAAATTATATATTAAAACTCTCTTGTGTTAAAATAAGAAAGTAAAAGGAGCAAGTTATGGGTTTTATTCAAAATATTAAAGAATTTATTGCACCAGAAGAAGAAGAAAATGAATTAGAACTTTCAGAAGAAGAAGCCAAAGCAGTAAGTGCTTATGAACAGGCACAAGATGAAACTGCAAGTGCTATTCCTACAAATGCTAATATCGTTTTATTTGAACCTAGAGGTTTTGAAGAAGCTGGTGAAATGGCTAACCACATTAAACATAAAAGAGCTTGTTGCATCAACTTGCATAAGATGCCAAGTGAATTACGCCAAAGAACAATCGACTTTTTAAATGGTGTTGTATTTGGTGTTGGCGGCTCAATTAAGATGATTGGTGAAAATGTGATATTATGTTCACCAAGAAATCTGCAGGTTGCTGGCAAGATTGATGTAAACAATCGAGAAGAAAATTAATTGCAAAGACTAAGACACGCTTAAATAACTGAAATTATAGAGAGTCCTGTTTGGTGGAAAGGGGCATGGATTTATTTAAGATATCACTTACAAGCATCTTATTAATACATAAGATAAGACGTTACTCGCGTTAAGAGAAAAGTTATAAACAAAGGTGGTACCGCGCGTTTGCGCCCTTGGGCTGCCTTTTTATTTTTATTGGAGGATTTATGGAATACAAAGACACATTACAAATGCCTAAAACTGATTTTGAAATGAGAGGCAACTTGCCTAGTAAAGAACCAACTATTCTACAAAGATGGCAAGAAGATGATTATTATCACAAGATTTTAGAAAAGAATAAAGACAAGAAACCTTTTGTCTTACATGATGGTCCACCATATGCCAATGGTAATCTGCATGCTGGTACCGCAATGAATAGAATCATTAAAGATATCATTGTCAGATCAAAAGCGATGGCTGGTTTTTATACACCATTTTTCCCTGGTTGGGATACTCATGGTTTACCAATTGAAAATGCAATTCAAAAATTAGGTGTTAATCGTAAAGAAGTTAGTCCTAAAGAATTTAGAGAAAAATGTGCAGAATATGCGAAAGGTCAAATCGCCAATCAAATGGCCACTGAAAAGCGTTTAGGACAAATAGCTGATTATGAGCATCCTTATATTACTTTCAATCCAGAATTTGAAGCTAGACAAGTTAGATGCTTCGCAAAGATGGCACTTGATGGAATGATTTTCCAAGGTCTAAAACCAATCTATTGGTCACCATATCAAGAGACAGCTATTGCGGATAGTGAAATCGTTTATTTTGATGTTAAAGATCCAACTATCTATGTCGCTTTTGATGTAAGCGATGGCAAAGGGGTTCTTGAAGGTGATGAAAGATTCGTGATTTGGACAACTACTCCTTGGACTATTCCTGCTAACTTAGCTATTTGTTTACATCCAGATCTAGAATATGCTGTTGTTAAAACAGAAAAAGGCAAACTTATTTTCTTAAGCAAGATGAAAGATGCACTGCTTGAAAAATTTGAATTAAGTGGTGAGGTAGTTAAGACATTTAAAGGAAAAGAACTAGAAGGCATTACTGTAAAACATCCATTCTATCCTGAGAGGGATTCAGTTGTTATCTTAGGAAATCATGTTACTGATGAAGATGGAACGGGTTGCGTTCATACGGCGCCAGGTCATGGTTTAGATGACTTCTATGTTGGCCAAAAATATGGCTTACCAGCATTTTGTCCAGTAGATGATAAAGGTGTTTTAACTAAAGAAGCTGGACCAGATTTAGAAGGCAAATTTGTCTTTGATGCGAATAAAGATGTTTGTGTTAAATTAGATGAATTAGGAAGTCTATTAAAGATGGAATGGGTAACCCACTCATATCCACATGATGATCGTTTAAAGAAGAAAGTAATCTTTAGAGCTACTGTTCAATGGTTCGCTTCAATTGAAAAAATTAAACCACAATTGTTAGAAGCAATTAAAAATGTCAAATGGTGGAATTCTTTTGGTGAAGTCAGATTAACAAATATGATTAAAGACCGTAAGGACTGGTGTATCTCTAGACAAAGACTATGGGGTGTTCCAATTCCAATTATCTATAACGAAGATAAAACACCAATTATTGATAAAGATGTCTTTGAAAATATTGCCAAAATATTTGAAAAAGAAGGTTCAAATGCCTGGTTTGAAAAAGATGCTAAAGAATTATTACCAGAAGGTTATTCTAATCCAGCATCTCCTAATGGTAATTTCACAAAAGAAACAGACATCATGGATGTCTGGTTTGATTCTGGTTCTTCTTGGAATGAATTAATTGCAAGAGGATATGAATATCCATGTGACTTATATTTTGAAGGATCTGACCAATATCGTGGTTGGTTCAATTCATCATTAATCGTTTCTGTCGCAACTCATGGAACCGCTCCATATAAATCAGTATTATCACATGGCTATGTATGTGACTCAAAAGGAAACGCAATGCATAAATCAGTAGGCAATGTCGTTAATCCGCTTGATATTATTGATAAATATGGTGCTGATATTTTAAGACTATGGGCAGCCAGCGAAGACTTTAGAGCCGACATGAGAATTGGAGACTCTAACTTAAAACAAGTTTCTGATCAATATCGTAAAATCAGAAATACCTTTAGATTCTTACTAGGAAATACATGTGACTTTGAAGGTGAACTAATTCCTTATAAAGAATTAGAACCAATTGATAAATTCATAATGGTAGCCTTAAATAAGATGTTAGAAAAAGTTAAGAAAGCTTATGAAAATTATGACTTTGTAAATGCAACAAGCACAATGACTAATTTCATGACTAATGAATTATCATCATATTATTGTGATTATGCAAAAGATATCTTATATTGTGATGGAAAGAATTCATTACGCAGAAGACAAGTTCAATCTGTCTTAATAAAAGCTACTGATGTCTTAGTTAAATTATGGAGTCCAGTACTTTGCTTTACATGTGAAGAAGTATATTCATTCTTTAAACCAGATGAAAATAGTGTTCATTATACTTTATTCCCTGAAGTAGAAAAATATGAAGGCGAAGAAGGAATAAATAATAACTTCGCTAGACTTCATAAAATTAGAGATGATGCATTTAAAGCTTTAGAAGAAGCCAGACAAGAAAAAGTAATTGGTAAATCTTTAGAAGCTCATGTATTACTTGAAGTAAATGATGAAGATAAGAAATTATTGCAAGATAATTTTGGTGATAAGATTAATCAATGGTTAATTGTTTCTAAAGTAACTTTAACTAATGAAGAATTAAACAAATATGAAGTTTGTGGTGTTAAAGTATTAAAAGCAGACGGCGTAGTATGTCCAAGATGCTGGAATATAACAGAAACAGATAATCTTGAAGGATTATGTGACAGGTGTGTAGGTGTATTAAAAGATATTAGTTTATAATTTAATTAAGGAGCGAAACATGGAAAAATCAAAAGTTTATTTCACGAAGGAATTAACTGAAAAGAAGGTTTTGGAAATGTATAAGTTACTAGGCAAAGAGTTAGTTGGCAAAGTAGCTTGTAAAGTACATTCAGGTGAAGAAGGAAATCAGAATTATCTTCATCCTGAATTTTGGAAGCCGATGATTGATTATGTTAAAGGAACAGTTGTGGAATGCAATACTGCATACGAAGGCAGTCGTAATTCAACCGCAAAACATAAGAAATTAATCAATGATCATAAGTGGGATTCATATTTTGATGTTGATATTATGGACGCTTATGAAGATGCTTCATTGCCTATAACTTGGGGCAAACATTTAAATGAAGATCTGGTAGGCAAGAATATGCTTAATTATGATTCAATGCTGGTGTTGTCACATTTTAAAGGACATCCGATGGGCGGCTTTGGTGGTGCGTTAAAACAATTATCTATAGGTTGTGCATCATGTGCTGGTAAAGTTAATATTCATTCAGCTGGTAAATATAAACTGGCCAGTGAACAAGACATCCTATGGGATGATTTACCACCTCAAGATGATTTCTTAGAATCAATGGCTGAATCGGCAAAAGCAGTTGTTGAACATTTTAAAGGGAACATGGTATTCATCAATGTCATGAAGAATATGTCGGTGGATTGCGATTGCGTTGGCTTTGGCCAAGCACAAGATCCATGTATGAATGATATTGGCATCTTAATTTCTTTAGACCCTGTAGCAATTGATAAAGCATGTGTTGATTTAGTAAAAAACGCAAATGATCCAGGCAAAGAAATATTACTTGAAAGAATCAATTCAAGGAATGGTACTCATACTATTGATACTGCTTATGAATTAGGTGTAGGCAATAAAGAATATGAATTAATAGAAGTTGAATAAGAAGCCAATAGGCTTCTTATTTTTCATATGAAAAAATATCTAAGCTAAGCTTAGATATTTTCTTTTCTTTTTTCTTCTAGTTGTTTACAAATCTCATCATATTTATCTTCTGTTAAGATATATTTCTTACGATATAACAGACAAGATAATATCATTAAGACACATGGTATTGTTGTCATGGCTAATAGTAGACCAGTCTTTTGAGTTAAACCAACAGAATTAATAACTTCTGAAATTTTTGAAATCTTATCAGCTTCTACTATATTGCCTAATGATGCTTCTCTTTCTAAATTAGAGATTTGATTTGTATAATTAGTCGCATTGATAATCATATAAGTAACTGTTGTGATAATTACAACAATAGCACTTGCCATCTTTGTGACAAATGGCCTAACTGATGAAATGATCGCTTCTGCTCTTTCACCAGTTTTTAATTCATTGTATTCAACAGTATTAATAACTGAAATCATCATGATTAGATATAACAGATATTGACCAAAGTTAGCTAACATAAAGCCAACAGTAATCACATAGAATTTAATCATTGAACTTGCCATTAATAGACCAGCAATTAATTGAATCGCATAGCCGCCAATACCAATGATAGTGCCTGCACCAGCCATTTGATATCTAGTGAATTTTCTTGAAAGCATAGGATAGATAATCATTAAGATGGCAGTAGCAGATAAACCAACTGTTGTGAATAAACCATATAAACCACCTTCATAGCCAAATTCAAAATAGATATAATTGTTTGCGATACCATTTAAAACAATACTGTTACCGATTTGTTGGATTAGAAGAATAAGAGCAATCCAGACTAATTGATCATTTACTAAGAATGGTTTAATAAAGTCTTTAAATGTTCTTTTTGTTTTATTGGCATTTAAATCATATTTTTCTTTAACACCAAGAAGTGGGAATAAGATAAATAAAGGGCCTAATAGTGCAATGATTAAAGCAATCTTCCCATAAGCTACAGAAGAAGAACCACCAATAGTTAATGCACCAGCCGTAAACATTGGGATTAAGATTTGTGCTAATGTTGAACCAATGCCAGCGAATAATGTAGCTCTAGATGTAAAAGTATTTCTTTCATTGCCATCAGATGATAATGCAGGAATCATGCCCCAATAAGAAATATCATGCATTGTATAAGTTATTGAATATAAGAAATAACAGATTCCAAATTCCCAAATAAATGCCCAACCAGTTAATTTAGAATTAAAAATTACATAAATAACTAAAGATGTGCCAAGTATACCAGCTAATAGCCATGGTTTGAATTTGCCCCATTTAGATTTTGTCATTTCAATAATGTTTCCCATAATAGGATCATTTAGGGCATCAAAGATTCTGGCCGCAACCATGATGGCTGTTATAGCACCAAGTTGTGCATAAGTTAAGTCTCTTGTGTACATTGTGTATGTAAGTAAATAAGAATTAAAGATTACATACATCATGTCTCTGCCGATAGTTCCAAAAGGATACATCAGAAGATTCTTTTTAGCTTGTTTATCACTGTTCATTATCATTTACCTCCACTTTCTGGTAAGCAGTGCATATGAGTAGTACCTAAGACTCTAAACCCTTCTCCGCTTAAAGAAAAACATTTAAGGCCATATTCGATACTTCTTAATTTTAAATATAATTTGATGGAATCAAATTCATTATCAATAAATTGAGATTTATGAAAATCAGTAACTGATTTTATTTGAGTATTAAAATAACCACTTGTTTTGTAGTACCTGTTACAGTTAGCCGACATATAGAAGGCAACTGCTTTGACATCTGCTTTCTTGGCTCCATAATTTTCCATTATTCCTGGATATGGCGCAAAGCAGGCGATCTGTTTAACGGCATTACCAACATTTAAATGATCTTTGTGACATTCTGATTTAGATAATGAATCTGGTCCAAAGATAATATCAGGATTAACTTCGCCAACTACTTTCGCTATCCCTTTAACTAAATCATCATATTCATAAAAACCACCATCAGATAGATTTAAGAAATGAATATTTTCTTCTTTTAAACCTAAAAATTTAGCTGAGGCAATCGATTCTTCTTTTCGCTTTTTGGCAACTTCATCATAAGTCTTATCTAACATGTGACCATTGCCATATCTACCATCAGTACAAATCAAAAAATGAATTTCTTTATTCAATTTAATTAATTTTGCGACTGTTGCCCCTGCACCTATTTCAATATCATCAGGATGAGGGCCGACAAATAAATAGGTATTAAAACTGTCTATCTTTGGTAGCTTTGCAGCAAATTTAATAATAGTCTTTGTAAGCATATCTATATTATATTAAGAAAAGAATATAAATTATAAGATAAATTATTATTTTATAAGTTAAATATTTTTATGTTTTAAATTAAATGTTAAGATAATAAAGTAATATGTTTAAACTATTAAAAGATTATACAAAAGATGGCTGGCTGGCTTGTATTCTTGGACCGCTGTTAGTCATCTTGGAAGTTGTTTTTGACTTAGCAATTCCTTATGTGATGTCTTTAATAATTGATGAAGGCATTACTAGTAGAGGTGGGGATGTTAATTATATTATTAGGTTAGGTTTAATCATGGTTGCCTTAGCTTTAATTGGTGGGGCATGTGGCGCTTTTTCTGGTGTTTTTGCCAGCATTGCATCATGTAAATTTGTAAGAAATATTAGAACAGCAATGCTAGAGAAGATACAGACATATGATTTTAAAAATATTGAAAAATATCCTGTGTCTTCAATTGTTGTAAGAATGACATCAGATATGAGAATGCTTAGAATGGCCTACACATCAATTGTCAGAATGATGGTAAGAGCACCATTTAATCTGATATTAACTTTTTATATGGTCGTAAGACTTAACAGTTCTTTGTCTTTAATATTTGCGATAGCCATTCCGATTCTGGGCTGTGGCTTGATCTATATTATGACTAACGCTCATCCAAGATTTAGAGTTATGATGTCAAAATTTGACAATATGAATGCTGGCTTAAAAGAAAACATTGAAGGCATTAGAGTAGCTAAGAATTTTGTCAGAAAAGATTATGAAGAAAAGAAATTTGATCATGTATCTAGCGATGTTTTAAAAGCTCAAAGACAGGCGGAAAATATCATTATCTTAAATCAGCCTTTCTTTGAACTTGTCATGTATGCATGTATGATAGCTGTTGCTTGGTTTGGTGGCAGATTTATTATTTTTGGCTCTTTAACAACTGGCCAGTTTATGTCATATCTTTCATATGTTAGACAAATATTATTCTCTTTATTAGGCTTATCAATGGCTTTGATGCAGATTGTAAATGCTAGGGCCAGTGTTGATAGAGCTAATGAAGTATTAGATGAAAAACCTAATTTAGATGACAAGAATAAAGATAGTGATTTAGTAATAGAAGATGGTTCAATAGAACTTAATAATGTGTATTTCAAATATTTCAAGGAAGCTATAAATCCAACATTGTCTAATATCAATTTAAAGATTGAAAGTGGAGAAACAATTGGTATCTTAGGACCAACAGGTGCAGGCAAGTCTACTTTAGTACAATTAATACCACGTCTATATGATATTTATGAAGGCAAAATAAAAGTTGGTGGTAAAGATATTAAAGATTATTCTTTACATAATTTAAGAGAAGGCGTTTCTGTGGTTTTACAAAAGAACGTCTTATTCTCTGGAACAATTGAAGAGAATATGCGTTGGGGAAATCCAGATGCAAGCAAGAAAGAAATAATTGAAGCATGTAAGAATGCACAGGCGCATGATTTCATCATGTCTTTTCCTGATGGCTATAATACTGTTCTTGAACAGGGCGGCAGCAATGTTTCTGGTGGTCAAAGACAAAGATTATGTATTGCTAGAGCGTTATTAAAAAAGCCAAAGATTATTATCTTAGATGATTCCACAAGTGCTGTAGATACTGATACAGATAAAAAGATTCAGATTGCTTTAAAAGAAAAACTTAAAGGAATGACAACGATTATCATTGCCCAAAGAGTAAGCTCCGTTAAAGAATGCAATCGCATCATCATCATGAATGAAGGAAGAATTGAGGATATTGGAAATCACGATGAATTATTAGAAAGAAATGAAGTCTATCGTGATTTATACAATACTCAGCTTCAGGGGGTGGCCAATGTCTAAGCCTAGATACCATCAGCTAAGAACGGCCCGTGCTAATAATGTCCTTGGAACAATAGGAAGACTTTTGTCATATATCAATAAACATCATAAAGGAAGATTTATCTTAGCTTTCATTTGCACTATTCTATCTTCTTTGACTGGTGTTGCCTCTTCTTATTTCTTTACACCAATAATTAATAATTATATTGTTCCATTCATTGGAAAAAGTAATGTTGATATGTCAGGCTTTGCGAAGATGTTAAGCATCATGATGGGCATATATATTGCAGGTGTCAGCGCAACTTATATAAAACAAAAAATGATGTCTTTAATTTCAACTGGAGTATTAGATAATTTAAGACAGGAATTATTTGCGAAGATGCAATCCTTCCCGGTATCATTCTTTGATCGCAAGACTCATGGCCAGATCATGGTTTATTATACAAATGATGTCGATATGACTAGACCCATGATTGCGGAAACTATACCGGTATTAATTAACACTATTACAACATTAATTGGCTGTTTTGTAATGATGGCTATTCTTAATTTCAGATTGATGCTTATTGTTTTGGCATCAATGTTGTTTATTGTTTATGTTACTTCAATAGTTGCGAAAAAATCTAATAAATATTTCGCTAAACTAACTGTTCAAGTATCAAATATCAATGGCTATGTAGAAGAATATTTTAGTGGTCAAAAAGTAGTTAAAGTATTTAATCATGAAAACAAAGTCTTACAAGACTTTAAAGTCTTAAATGATGAACTATATGAAAATTCTGTTAGAACAAACATGATTGCTTCAATCATGTTCCCAGTAAATGCTAATTTAGCTTATTTTGCCTATGCTATTGTAGCAGTTGTCGGTGCTTATATGTGTATCAATAATCAAATGTCTTTAGGTGTCTTGGCTTCTTTCCTTTTGTATGTAAGACAATTCTCAGGCCCAGTATCTAATTTGTCTCAACAATTTAATGGTTTCATGATGTCTTTAGCAGGAGCCGAAAGAGTCTTTGACTTAATGGATAAAGATGGCGAAATAAATGAAGGTAAAGTTAAATTGATTAATGTTTTAGAAGATTGTGAAGAACTAATCAAAGCAGATTTTAAGACTCATCGTTGGGCATGGGAAAAAGAAAATGGTGAGCTAGTAGAATTAAAGGGAGATGTTCGTTTTAAAGATGTTAGTTTCTCTTATGTAGAAAACAAACAAGTGCTTAATGATGTATCTTTATATGCTAAACCAGGCCAAAAAATTGCATTAGTAGGTTCTACTGGTGCAGGCAAGACAACTATCACTAATTTATTAAATAGATTTTATGATATTCAAGAAGGACAGATTACTTATGATGGTATTGATATAAAAGATATCGATAAGGAATCATTAAGGAAATCTATTGGTATGGTTCTTCAGGATACAAATCTATTCTCTGGAACGGTAATGGACAACATCCGTTATGGGAACCTAGAAGCAAGTGATGAAGATTGTATAAAAGCAGCCAAATTATGTAATGCTGATTCTTTTATAAGCAGATTGCCACAGGGCTACAATACATTATTACAAGCCAATGGCACTAATTTATCACAAGGGCAAAGGCAATTATTAAATATTGCGCGTTGTGCTGTAGCAGATCCACCAGTTATGGTCTTGGATGAAGCAACATCTTCTATTGATACATACACCGAAAAATTAATTGAAAAAGGACTTGATGAATTAATGAAAGGCAGGACGACATTTGTGATTGCCCATCGTCTATCGACCGTTAGAAATGCCAACGCAATAATTGTTTTAGAAAATGGAACAATTATTGAAAGAGGCGACCATGAAGACCTGTTAAAACTAAAAGGCCGTTATTATCAACTTTATACAGGAAAGGCACAATTAGATTAGAAAACTTTGCTATAATGTGTTTATGAATAAATTATTTAAAGATCCCGAAAACAAGAAAAAAATATTTATTATTACAACTTCAGGTATATTGATATCTGCGTTTGTAATGTTGATGATGCAATTTGATAGTGTTGTTGCTGTTCTTCAAAGACTATTTTCAGTAATGTCTTCATTTTTTTGGGGAATATTATTTGCTTTAATACTTAGGCCTTTATCAGTAAGAATCGAAAATATCTTTTCTAAAAAATGGCCATTAAAGACAAGGAGATTAATCAGTTCTTTGATTGTAACAATTCTTTTGATTGTTGCCTTTGTAGTATTTATTGTTGTAATTACTCCAGCTTTAGTTAATAGTATTTCTTCTTTATCAAATGCGGTAAAAGATTTCTCTAGTAATCCAAGTGCTTGGATTAATATGCTTAAAGACACTTTACATCTATCTGATGATATAGTTAATATGATTTATAACTATTCAAATGAAATTGTAAAAACATTCTGGCAAGCAATACAGAATTTTGTTCCAAGTCTTGTATCCGCTACTGTTGCAACTTTCAGCAGCTTGGTTAAATTTATTATCGGCTTTATTGTATGTATCTATGTATTAGTAGATCGCCAAGAAATTGCTTATTCATTAAGAAAATTTGCGTTGCTTGTATTAGATGAAAAACAATATGCCAGAGGAAAGAGAATCATGTATCTATCTTTAGAAAAATTCTCTGGTTTCTTTAGTGGCAAGATTTTAGATTCACTTATTGTTGGTCTTATCTGTTTTGTAGCAATGTTGTTTATCAATTCACAATATGCTGCATTAATTGCTATTGTGGTTGGCGTTACAAATATCATTCCTTTCTTTGGACCATTTATTGGTGCAATTCCTTGTGCTTTGATTTTATTGATTGTTAATCCATTAGATTCATTAATCTTTATTATTATGGTAGTTATTCTTCAACAGATTGATGGCAATATTATTGGCCCAAGAATTCTAGGAAATTCTGTTGGCTTATCATCATTATGGATTATGTTTGCGATTATTGTGGGAGGATCATATTTCGGATTCTTTGGAATGCTGCTTGGTGTTCCAGTATTCTCAATAATCTATTACATAATCAAAGATATTGTTGATGAAAAGATTGAAAATAAAGAAACCAAGTAAAGTCCCTAAACAACAGGGGCTTTTTTATGTTAATCAAAATACTGCATATTGTTTTATAAATACTGCATATAAAATGATATAATATATGCAGTAAAAGGAAAACGATATGCACAAATATGATTATTCATTTTTAAAGGATTTCAAGATTACTAGCAAGCTGATTGGCTTGAGCAATATTATTTATGAAAGCAATAATAAAACCAAAGATTTAAAGGATTATTATCCTGAACTTTTCTTTAAACTTCATGAAAAGGCAATTATTGAATCAACAGTTTCTTCTAACAGAATTGAAGGAGTAAAGACTAGTGAAAAAAGACAACAGGAATTATTAATAGAAAATAAAAAACCAATTAATCATAACGAAGAAGAAATCAGCGGTTATAAAGATGCGATTGTTTATATAACTAAAAACTATAACAAACTAGTAATAAATGAAAAAACCATAAAAGAATTACATCGAATCCTGATGTATTATACCCAAGGAGAAAAAGGCGAATATAAAAAAGTTGATAATGAGATAACAGCTAATTATGAAGATGGCAGAAAAGAAATCTTGTTTAAAACAGTTTCATATAAGACAGTAGATAAAAATATGAAGGAATTGGTTAGAGCTTATAAAGACGCCAATAAAGATAGTGAAATTGATAAAACATTACTGATACCTTGCTTCATAATTGATTTTTTAGCCATTCACCCATTTATTGATGGCAATGGAAGAATATCTAGACTATTAACACTTTTACTTTTATACAAACATGATTATGATATAGGAAAATATATTTCATATGAAAAAATGATTGAAGACTATAAATGGAATTATTATGAAGAGATTAATAAATCTCAGATATCTTGGTGTAGCAATAAAAATGATTATTCACCTTTTATAATCTTCCATTTTCAGATGTTATATAGATGTTATGGTGAAATGAATAAAAGATTAGGTGAATTATTAAACAGTAAAAAAATAAGTAAGAAGACAAGAATTGAAAAAACAGTTTTAAATTCAATTACACCTATTTCAAAAAAAGAAATACAAGATAATTTGCCTGATGTAAGTAGTACAACAATTGAAAAAGTATTAAGTGATCTGTTAAAAGATAATAAGATCAAAAAAATTGGCACTTATAAAAATGCCAGATATATTTCTAATGAAGACTAAAATAAAAAAAGTATGATTAATTATACTTTATAATTCTAGTTTAAATAATCATCTATACTTCAGGGATATATAACCTGACATCTTTGATGCCTTCTACTTCATCCATGATTAGAGCACCAACTCCATCTTTTAATGTTTCTCCTAAAGCGCTGCAACCGATACATGCACCATAGACATTTAAATAAACGATATCATCTTCTAATTTGACGAAGTTAACGTCTCCACCATCTGATTGAATGTAAGGACGTACTTTTTCAATCGTCTTAATAATCTGCTTTTCTTTATCTGTATATTCCATCTAGTTGATTATACAACATATTTTTTTAAGTGGGTAAGTTTTAATCTCGTGTTGCTAATGGGTTATAATAGATTTGATGAGCGCAATTGATGAATATAAAGTTGGCATGACCGTCTATGGTAAGATATCAGGAATTAAACCATATGGGGCTTTTGTAGTCTTTGATGATGGAGTCAGTGGCTTGATACATATTTCTGAACTTTCAAATGGCTTTGTAAGGAATATTGCTAACTATGTTCAAATTGGTGAATATTTCATGTTGAAGGTCATTGATGTTGATAAACAGAACAAACAGCTGCGTTTATCATTTAAAGCTCTTGAACAGAACTCACGGAAATATCATAAAAGAGTTAAATATGAAGGCTTGCCAAAAAATGAAAAGGGATTTGGCAGTTTAAGAGACAAATTAGATGAATGGGTAAAGGAGAAAGGCTGATATGTTAAAACTGGATTTGACTCATAGTAAGTTAAATGAAGATCTTGCTTCTTATCAAGAAAAAGTAAATGAAGCTCATGGCTGGCTTCATAATAAGACAGGTAAGGGAAATGATTATGTTGGTTGGGTAAATTGGCCAAATGACTACGACAAAGAAGAATTTGGAAGAATCTTAAAGATTTCAGAAAAGCTAAAAGGCAAATTTGATGTTTTATTAGTTTGCGGAATTGGTGGTTCTTATTTAGGTGCTAGAGCTGCTTTAGAAATGATTAGAGGTTTGTATCCACTTGAAGGACCAGAAGTAATCTTTATTGGAAATACCTTCTCTAATACTTATCTTTCACAAGTGTTAAAACATATTGAAGGCAAAGACGTTGTTTTAAACGTTATATCTAAATCTGGCACAACAACAGAAACTTCAGTTGCGTTTAGAATCTTTAAACAATATATTGAAAAAAGATATGGTAAAAAGGAAGCACAAGAAAGAATAATTGCTACTACTGATAAAAACAGAGGAACATTAAAAGAATTAGCGGACAAAGAAGGCTATGAAGAATTTGTTGTTCCTGATGATATTGGCGGCAGATATTCAGTATTTACAGCTGTTGGTTTATTACCTTTAGCTTTAGCAGGCGTTGATATAAAAGAATTAATGGAAGGTTCTAAACTTGCTTATGAAGATTTTAACAGTCCAGAACTTGAAAAGAATGCTGCTTATCGTTATGCAGTAGCAAGAAGAATCTTAAATAAAAAAGGCTATTCTAGCGAAATGTTTGTAACTTATCATTTACAGCTTACAATGATCGCTGAATGGTGGAAACAACTATTTGGTGAATCAGAAGGAAAAGATGGCAATGGTTTGCTTCCAACTAGCGCATGCTATTCAACAGATCTACATTCGTTAGGGCAATTTGTTCAAGATGGCCAGAAATGTTTATATGAAACTTTATTATTAATTGATGAAATGCCTCTTGATATTACTTTCCCAAGTGATGAAGAGAATTTAGATGGTATGAACTATCTAAGTGGCAAACAAGTTTCTTGGGTTAATAAGATGGCAATGGAAGGAACATTAAGTGCTCATAGTGAAGTAGGTGGTGTTCCTAATATCATTATTAATTTAAAAGATAATAGTGCTAAATCTTTTGGCTATATGATTTATTTCTTCTTTAAAGCATGTGGTATGACTTGTTACTTATTGGATATCAATCCATTTAATCAGCCAGGTGTTGAAGTATATAAAAAGAAGATGTTTAAATTGTTAGGTAAACCTGAATAAATAAATTTTTAGTGTTTATTTAATCAAGAAGAGATAGAAAACAGATATGTGAAGTGGCTCTTAATGCTTGGATAACTAAAGAGCCACTTTTATTTTGAAGAACAGTAAAGAATATAAACAAAAAAGTTAAAAATTATTATATTATCACCAATAAATACTGAATAATGGTATTGAAAGGTGAAAATATGGCAATTGCTAATGTACTTTTTTGGTACAAGAATTAAAAGAGGCCTATATAAGAATTCAAAAGGATTACTCATTAACGCGGATATCGATGGCACATTAAATATTTTAAAGAAAAGTAATGTTGTGGATGTAATTGTCCCATGCAGTAGAAGACAAGTTGACAACCCGTTAAGAATAAGGATAGCTTAACTATTAACTATAGTTAAGTGAACAAAGCTTAAAATCAAACTTCTTAAAAATCCCATAAGTTTTTTAGCTTATGGGAGGTTTACTAATATCACTTCAAAAATAAAATAATAATTTAAATCGTTACCAAATAAAAGGTATCAAACGATATTTAACTTTTTGTTTATATTCTTTATAACCTTGAAGATCTTTTTCTAATACCATTTCTTCATTTTTAATTTTTATGACAATAAGTGGAATATAAGTTAAAGAAATAATAAAAGATACAGGTGAATTTAATATTAATGGCATTGATAAGAATAAAACTACTGTTGCACTATACATTGGATGTCTTATGATTCCATATAGTCCTGTATCAACTACTTTTTGATTTTCTTTTACTTCAATTGTTCTAGACAAATAAGCATTTTCTCTTAATACTTCACCAAACATTAAATATGACAATAAGAAAAGAATTGAAGAAATAATGATTACATAATTTGGACAATTTAACCAGTTGAATCGATGATTTAATCCAGCCAATACAAAAGAAGCAATAAACATCAAGCCACTGTATTTCAAGACTCCTTGTTGAGTCTTTTCTTTTTCTTTGGCATTTAATCTGCTCCTTAATAAATCAGGTGCTTTAAAAAACATGATGATGCCGACAATAAACATTGGAATAAATAATAGGCAGATAAATAGCCAGGCATTAAACCATTTGATATCGAAAGAAGATACGAACAATAATAGAGCGATAATTATAAAACCTGAAAAGAATTTAATCAGAGCTTCTAATAATAATTTTTTCATAAGACAATTATACTATTTAAGATTATTGATATTTTTATAAAAAAATGAGGAAAATTAAAGATAACTTGTCAATAATAATTTAGAAGGGAGAAAAATGTCAAAGAAAAAACTTGCATTATTTGTATTATTTGTAAGCTTGTTTATTATTACGCTTATATGTGGAACACTTTTATACTGCCAGAATAAAATGAAACTAAAAGAAGTATATGTAGCTAAATATAATCTTAATAATCGAACGATAATAAGTGAAGATGAAATTGAAAAGATTAAAGTTCCTGCTTCTTATTTAAGTGAAGATGTTTATTTAGATTTAAATGATATCGTTGGCAAATATGTAAAACTGAACGCTTATATTCCTAAAGGTTCTTTCTTTTATAAGGGGACTTTAGATGAGAAAGATAAGATGAAAGACGGAATCAGTTTTTGGCTAAAAGATGGTGAGGTAAGCTATGATATTTATTTTAAAGATCTAAAAGCAAATCAGGCATATTTATCTAAAGGAATGTATGTAGATTTATATTTAACTATCAATAAAGATAAAGTTGTTAGTGATTTATTAATCAACAATATTCAAATTATTGGTCTATATGATATCAATCATAATGAAATAAAAGATTATGACGATAGTGCTATCTTAGAATTTATCTGTTTAGCCATTCCGAAAGAAAGTGTTGTCTATTTAAATAAAGCGCAAGTGATTGGTGATTTAAGCCTTATTTTAAGTGAAAATACTTATAGTGATGAAGAATCTAAATTAAATAAGGACGCAAAGATTTTTGAATATTTAGAATAATGATAAAATGGACTAATGAAAAGAATTATTAAGACAACTTGGTTTATTATAGTTATTTGTGCCATCTTCTATTTTTCTAATCAAAGTGGTGATGAATCAGTTGCGCTTTCTGATTCTTTAGCTAATTCTTTATTGAATTATATTTATGATTTAGCTTCTAGACACCCTAATGGTATTACCAGTCATTTATTAAACATTAATACATTTGTGGTTTTATTAGAATGGTTTTCTAACAATATCAGGAATATCGCTCATTTTAGTGAATATTTCATTTTGTTTATTTCAGCTTATGAATGTTTTAAAGAATATCCAATTAAAAAGATTATTCTTGTATCAATAATATTCTGTATTGTATTTGCCTGTTTAGACGAATTTCATCAATTATTTATAACTGATAGGCTTGGCTCATTTAATGATGTTTTGATTGATACAAGTGGCATTCTTTGTGCATGTTTGTTTTGGCATAAATTATGTAAGAGATGATGGAAGATATGTTGCCTAGAGAAAAGGCACTCAATTATGGGTTTAGCAGTTTAAATAATGTTGAATTAGTATCATTAGTAATTAAATCAGCATATAAGAATAAAGATGTTTTTACACTCACCAAAGAGATCATTGATACAGCTGGTGGTTTTAATAATCTTTTGAGTTTAAGTTATGATGAATTAATAAATATTAAAGGCATCAAACAAGCCAAGGCTTTAGAGATTTTAGCAATACTTGAAATCTCTAAAAGATTATCAAGAGTTGAAACAGTTAGTCAAAATAAAACCTTAAATCCTTTAGTTTTAATTGATTTTTTAAGATTCAGTTTAGGTTTTTCTAACCAAGAAGAATTCTTTGTGGTCTTTTTAAATGCGGGCGGCAAGATTTTAAAAGCTTCATCGTTATTTAAAGGATCAGGGAACAGGTCAGTTGTAGGCTTAGATGAAATCTATCGTAATGCTTTATTATTAAAAGCCAAATCAATTGTCATAGCTCATAATCATCCTAGTGGCAACACCAATCCTTCTGAAGAAGATTTTAAGATAACAGGCCAGATAAAAGATGGCTGCAATCTTCTAGGTCTTGTCTTATTGGACCATATAATAATATCTTCTACCTCTTATTACAGTTTCAAATGCCATAATTTAATATGATAAAATGATTTTATGAAAAAGATCATTTTAATCTTTTGTTTATTAATATGTTTGTGTGCTTGTAAAGTAGCTGAAGACAAAGAGCTTTTTAATGATTTAAATAATATTTTTGACCACATTGACAATATTTCAACTTATCGTATCAATAATAAAATGAAATATTATTCTTATTATTTGCCTAGTGATATGAATGAAGAAGCACTAGATTCAGAGAGTATTGTCTTAAAATATAATGACAATAAAATAATTATGAATTTAAATGTTTCAAATATAATCAATACAAAATATTATACTGATCATATCTTGGAAGATGAAAGCATCTTTTCTGATGATTATATAATCTATAAAAAAGAAGGCAAACTAAAAACTGAAAGTGGACAATCAGTAGCATATATTTTTAAGCTATATAATTACAAAGACATTTATATTCTTCATCTAATTAGTTCGAATATGAATTATATTGGAACAATTAAAAAAGAAGATATTACACAAACATTAAAACATCTATTAATGATTGCCAAAAATACTAATGTTTTAAATGAAGATGTCATAAAAGAATATTCTAAAAAGGACATCATTGAATATAAAAAGAAACAGATTAATTTATTTAATACCAGTATGCCTGTAAGTGGAACAATTGATAGTCTATTAGTTGATGATGCGATTATTGGCGATGGTATCCGTTATGATGGCCAGATTTATGAAGACGAACGAAATGAAGAAGTTCCAATTGAATAAAATCATTAATTGTCTAAAAATAAATGTAGTAAAATATTTATGAGGTAAATATGGTAGAGAGCCCAACTTTAAAGAAAATATTTGATTCAATCTTTGAACCTGATCCTGAAGGCAATGAAACGCCTGCTAAAGAGCCAGTTCGCTTGAAAGCAGAAGATATTTTATATGAAAAGAAAAACAAGGCTGAGGAAAACAAAGCCCAAGAATCAAATCCAATTGAAGATATTTTTGTCAACTATAAACCATCTTATAAACATGATGAAGTTATTGCTGAGCCAACAATTGAAGAATACGAACCAAGTCAACATATCAGTCCAATCTTTGGCGTCATCGATGATAAAAAGAAAAAGGATACAGATGAAAATAGCGTTCCTTATGCCAACACAAAAAGACCGAGTTCTAGTCATTTAGGTGCTGTTATATCTCCTTTCTTTGGTTATGAAACAAAAAAAGAAAAAGTAATTGAAGAAGAAAAAGAAGAAGAATTAGAAGACTTTGATGTTACTGAAGATTTAGGTGACATCTTTGCGACTGATGAATTTAAACAAGAAGTTAAAGAAGAAAAAATTAATGAAGAAATAGATTTATTTAGCGACTTTTATATTTCTGAGGATAAATAGTGTATTATTTCATCGGCATTAAGGGTTCAGGAATGGCGTCTTTGGCCATTATGTTAAAGGGCTTAGGATATGAAGTTAAGGGCTCTGATTTAGATAAACATTTTTTTACTGAAGATTTATTAATTGAAAATAATATTGAAATATTAAATTTTAATAAAGATAACATTAAAGATAATTATACAGTTATTATTGGTAATGCTTTTTTAGAAGACTTTGAAGAAGTTGTTGCGGCACGCAATAATAAAACCTGCAAGTGCTATCGCTATCATGAATTCTTGGGTGAATTAATGAAAGACTATATATCGGTTTCAATTGCGGGCTCTCATGGCAAAACAACTACGACAACCATGGCTAAAACAGTTTTAAGCAAATTTAAAAATACAGCTTATTTGATAGGCGATGGCCAAGGGTATCTTTCAAAAGACAGTGAATATATCTGTGTTGAATCAGATGAATTCAGAAATCATTTTTTAGCATATTATCCAAATTATGCCATTATCACCAATATTGAAATTGATCATGTGGATTTCTTTAAAAACGAAGAAGAATATTTTATGGCCTATCAGAATTTTGTCCATAATGTTAAAGATGCCATCTTCTATTATGGTGAAGATGAATATTGTAAGAAATTATCTTTTGATGATAAGGCACATTTCAGTTTTGGCTTAAAAGAAGATGATGATTATTATGCTTCATCATTAATTGAAAATAAAAATGGTTGCTTCTTCGATTTATATTTTAAAGGTGAAAAAAAGGGAACTTATCATCTTCCATTTGTCGGCAGACATATGCTTATAGATGCTTTAGGAGTTATTTCTTTAGCTGATTATTTAGGCTTTGATTATAAACTTGTAAATGAAGCGTTGAATTGTTTTGAAGGGCCAAAAAGACGTTATGTAATTGAAGAATACAAAGATTCAATTTTTATTGATGATTATGCTCACCATCCAACAGAAGTAAAAGTTACCTTACAAGCCACAAAACTTCGTTATCCTGACTCAAAGATTGTTGCTATCTTTAAGCCACATCGTGCAAGCAGAGTTTTACATTTTGCAAATGAATTTAAAGATGCGTTATTATTGGCTGATAAGATCTATTTATTAGATTTTACTTCTATTGATGATAAACAAGATGGTACGGACATTGATATCAATTATTTAGCGAAAATGATCGATGGCTCCCACGTTTTATCAGAAGACAAACATGGTGCTGAAATCTTAGCTAGGGAAGGCAAAGCGGTCTATGTCTTTATGTCTAGTAAAGATATCTATAATATCGCAAATTGGACTAAAGAGTTCTTATAATTGTTTCTATTTTCATTTATTGAAAAAATTTTCATAATTATATAAAATAACAATGCGAGGTGAACATGGACAACTTTTTATATTATTTATCACGAATATGTAGTTTACTTGTACCGATTATTGGCTTAGCAGTTTTAATTATTCTAGTTGTTGTGTTAATTAGATTGTGCAAATTACTTGATTCAACTAAAGATACAGTTGAAAAAACACAAGGTTCTATTGAACTTGTAGAACAAACACTAGATAAAGCACAGGGTCCTATTGATACCGTTGTGAAAGTATCTAAGACAATTGATAAGGCCCATGATGCAAGCCTTAAGGCTATTGACGATGCGAAAGAATTCATTGTGAAGAATATCGAAAGCATCAAAAATAAAGTCAATAATGAAGAAGAAAAAGAAGAAGAACTAGAAGAACCTAGTCCTGATGATATTTTAAAAGGAGAATAAAACTATGAATGAAGAAAACAAAAATATTGAACAAGAAATTAATGAAACAGTCGAAGAAATGAAAAAGAAGATTGAAGAAATCTCTAAGAATGCTGATAAAGTAGAAGGGGATTTTTCAGTTAAAGCTCAAGAAGTAAAAGAAAAAGCCGTTGATGTATTAAATAAAGTAGTTGTTAAATTAAAAGACTTATATCAAACTGCAAGCGATAGTGAAGAAGTTCAAAAGACTTTGGAATTTGTAAAAGCAAAAGCAAAAGACTTATCTGAATCTGTAAGCAAGGTTTATGAGAATTTAAAGAATAATGAAGATGTTAAAAAGACACTTGATAATGCTGGACAATTCGCTAATAAAGTAGTTGATAAAGTTAGTGATGTTTATAATGATGCAGTAAATGCTGTCAAGAATAGCGAAACGCTTAAGAATATTGGTGAAAAGGTTTCTGAAGGATATGAAACAGTAGCTAAGAATACTAAGGAATTCTTTGAAAAACCTGAAGTAAAAGAAAAAATTGAAAAAGCTAAAGACGGCACAATCGATATCGCTGAAAAAGCTGTTGAAGTTTTAAGAAAATGGTTAAAGCCTGAAGAAACTCAAGAAAAAACAGAAAAAGATCAACCAAAGGAATAGTTTATGAAGCGAATCACTATTTATGATGTCGCTAGTGAAGCGCAGGTTTCCTTGGCCACTGTATCAAGGGTAATGAATGGTTCTAATATTGTTAAAGAGGCAACAAGAACCAGGGTTGAAGAAGCAATTAAAAAACTTGGTTATAAACCAAATGCCATAGCACAAGGATTAGCATTACAAAGAACTACTACAATTGGATTAATATTTTCAGAAGAATCATTAAACAATGTAGGCCAATTATTAAATGGTCTTTGTGATGTTGCCAAGATTTATGATTACAATATCCATTTACATTTAGTAACTCAAGGTATTACAAATATTCAAGAAGTAGTTGATGAAGTTATTAAATCACGTGTTGATGGAGTTGTGATTTATTGTAATAAGCCATTAGATGAAGAAACACGAGAATTGGATACCTATAATATTCCAATGGTTGTCATTGGTGATAGAGTGAATGCTAATTCAATTTGTTCAGTTTTGGTTGATTATCAAAGGGCGGCTTATGAAACAGTAGATGAATATTTGAATAAAGGTAAAAAAGACATCGCTGTTTTAGAAGATCGTAAGAATAAAAATATGACTGAGGAAATGATTAAGGGAGCTAAATTAGCTTTTGAAGAACATCATCTTAATTTCAATAGTTATTTGAAGTTCTCTAATGATGAACGCTCTACTTATAAATTCTTAAGAAGTTATTTTAAAAATCATCGTCATGATTTGATTATTGTCAATCGTGATTCACAAGCTTTAGCTTGTCTTAATGCTTGCAAAGAAAATGGCATTAATGTTCCAGAAGATATGGAAATAGTATGTCTAAATGATACTAAATATCTATCAATGGTAAGACCTGAAATATCGGCATATGAAATTCCAACTTATGATTTAGGTGCAGTTGCAATGCGTCTAATGACTAAGATGCTTAAGAATGAAGATGTAGCAGATAAACAGAAGGTATTAGGATTTATATACCAGGAAAGGAAGACGACAAAATAATATGGGCATATATGAAGAATTACAGTGGAGAGGTTTGATTAAAGATGTATCTTCTCCTGAATTAAAAGATAAATTGAATGCAGGTGGTATGACTTTTTATATTGGCACCGATCCAACAGGTGATTCTTTACATATCGGTCATTTTTCTAGTTTTCTTATTTCTAAAAGATTAAAAGATGCTGGTCATCATCCAATTCTTTTAGTAGGTGGCGGAACTGGTTTAATTGGTGATCCTAAACCTGATGCTGAAAGACCAATGATCACCAAAGAAGAAGTTGATCATAATTTTAAATGTTTAAAAGCCCAGGCAGAAAAAATCTTTGGATTTGAAGTAGTAAACAATTATGATTGGTTAAAGAATTTTAATATTATTGAATGGCTAAGAGATGTCGGTAAATATTTTAATATCGGCTATATGTTAAATAAAGATATTGTAAGAAGAAGATTAGATGAAGGTATTACTTATGCTGAATTCTCATATATGACTATTCAAGCCTATGACTTCTTACATCTATATGAAAATAGAAATGTCACTTTACAGGTTGCAGGACAAGACCAATGGGGCAATATCACTGCTGGTATTGAATTAATTCGTAAGAAACAGAATGAAGAAGTATATGCCTTTACAATGCCGCTTCTTACAAAATCAGATGGACAAAAATTTGGTAAGACTAATGGCAAGGCTATCTGGCTTGATGCGAATAAGACTTCACCATATGAAATGTATCAATTCTTTATCAATTCTGAAGATGATAAAGTTATCGATTATCTTAAATTCTTAACTTTCTTATCAAAAGAAGAGATTGAAGAATTAGAAAAATCAAATAAAGAAAATCCTCATCTACGTTTAGCACATAAAGCATTAGCTAAAGAAGTTATCAGCTTCATTCATGGGGAAGATGCTTATAATACTGCAGTTAAAATCGCTGATACATTCTTTAAAGGTGACATCAAAGAATTATCTTATGAAGAATTAAAAGCAGGAGTAGCTGATTTAGATAAGACTTTAATTGAAAGTGGTACACCATTAATTGATGCCTTAGTTGAAATTAAGGCATGTAATTCAAAAAGAGAAGCACGTGATTTAATAAGTGGATCATCAATCAGTGTCAATGGTGAAAAGATAACTGATTTAAATTATTCATTAGAAAAGAAAGATGCTTTTAATGAAGAACTTACAATCATTAAAAAAGGAAAGAAATATTGGTTCGCTATTAATTTTAAATAAGATGAAAAAATTATTAATATGCTTATTATTAATCTTACTTGTAGGATGCAAGGGCGATGAAGTAATAAGTGATAGTGCTAAAGAAAAATATCTTGATATGATTAATCAGATTCAAGAACACAGTGACTTTCTAGAAGAAAGTGAGTTTTTTGATTTGACTTATGAAATTACCCGTATTGATGGTGGCTATCGTTTTTATGTCATCATTGATAATGTAAAAACAGCAATGTATGATATCAAGGCGATTGCGATTGAAAAGGATGTTGATTATACAGATTATATGGCAGCCAATATTGGCATCTTTGAAGAAAATAGATATTCACTTATTCCTAATCAATATAATGCTGCTGATGGTTTCATGAAAGGCATCAGTATTTCTGGTTTATCAAATAAAGATAATCCAACTATTTATTTATTAGTTGAATGGAATAACCAGGATTTGTCTAAGACATATCGTCAATATTTTATGATTTCAAACAAGGAGACAAATGAATAAGAATAAGGTTAAACAATCAGTCATTGTTGCAGCCTTGACGTCTTCTTTCGGTATTTTTATATCTAAAGCTTTAGGCCTTTTATACTATGCACCGCTAAGTGCTTTAGCAGGTGAAAGTAATATGGCATTTTATTCTGTTACTTATACTTATTATGACCTGTTGCTTAAGATATCAAGTGCTGGTATTCCTTTTGCGATTGCAGCATTAGTGGCCAGATATTATATTAGACAAGATTATAAGACAGTTTTACTGATTAAAAAATTAGGCATCTCTTTAATAATGGGCTTAAGTTTTATAGTGGCATTAATATTTTTGTTTGCTTCTAAGCCATTAGCGATGCAGGCAATGGGTGGCGCCAGTGCCAGTGAAAGTGATGTTTATCATTTAAGAAATTTATTTTTAATATTAGTAATTGCGGTAATCCTTGTACCATATCTAAGCGCCATCAGAGGTTATTATCAGGGGCTTAAACGTTTAGATCTATATGGCTCAAGCCAGGCTTTAGAACAGTTTGTAAGAGTATTATCAATAATTGTCTTGGCATTATTATTTGTCAAAGTATTTAAATTTGAATCAATCTATGCCATCTATTGTGCGATTGCTGCTGCAGCTATTGCAGCACTAGTGACAATTATCTTTTTCATCTTTATGACTAAAGCTGATAATAAACATATTGATGAATTAGTAAAAACACAAGATAGTCCAGCCGAACTTAAATCAATCATCATTAAAGAAATAATCGCCTTAGGTTTACCTTATTTATTGATTTCTTTTTTAGGAAGTATTTCACCATTAATCAATGCGAATTTCTTCTTAAATACAATTTCTAAAACAAATGTTGATATTGAAAGTGCCAAACTTTCAATGGGTATCCTGTTGGCCAATTGCAATAAATTACATTCAATTCCTCAAGTTTTGACAATCGGCTTTTCTGCTGGTTTAGTTCCTTACCTTGTGGAAACACTTGAGCAGCAGGATATCAATAAACTTGGCAAGCAGGTTGTTCAGATTATTGATACTGTTTTATATATCTTGATACCAATCATTATTATCTTTATCTTTTTTGCCAGAGATATTTATTTCATCATGTATGGCAATACCAATTTAGATTTAGGAACTAATTTATTTAGATTGTCTAATCTAGTTGCCTTTTCTGACACAATTGCACCAATCATTTCTAGTATCATGATTACTTTACGTTTAAGAAAAGAAGCAGTCTTAACATTAATCGGCTCAATTATGATTAAATTTATTAGTTTCTTCTTCTTGGTTAAACATTTTGGTGCTAATGGAATGACTTTCTCATCATTACTTAGCAGTTTATTTGTAATTGGTGCTTATCTTTTAATATTAAAAAAGAGATTCGGAATTCGTTTTGTGCAGTCATTAAAAAGAGGCTTTATAATTCTCATTTGTGCCTTAATTGCCTGCCTTCCTTGTATAATTGCCGATTATTTTATTCCTTTTGAATATAGTTCAAGATTGTTGGATATTTTAAAGATGGGTGGCATCGGTATTGTCTTTATCTCTTTATATTATTTAATCAGTGCCAAAATCAATTTGCCTCAGCATATCTTTGGTGTTGAAAAAATATCACCTAAATCTTTATTATCAAAATTCAGAAGCTAATGAATTTAAATATTCAATTGTTTCATCAATTAAAACTGGTGGTGTACTTGCCCCAGCAGTTACATAAATCTTATTTTGACCGACAAGGTCATTTTTATTAATATCATTTTTAGAATTAATGAGATAAACTTTTTTAAAATTATGTTTACCTAAACTTACTAATTTGTTGGTATTATTTGATTTACTGTCACCGACAACATATAAAACATTACCATCAACAATATCCATGATAGCTTTTTGACGAGAAGAAGTAGCTTTACATATTTCTTCTTCAATTAGACAATGAGGATATTTTTCTTTTAGATATTTAAAGACATCAGCTAGTTCAAGATAGGACATTGTTGTTTGGTTTGTCACAAATATTTTTTCATTATGAATGTTTAAAACATCAACATCTTCTTTTGAAGTCAACAGATGAATAGCTGGCGATAAAGATAAAACAGCCTCTGCTTCAGGATGACCTTTTTTTCCAAAATAGATTACATCATAATCTTTAGCTAAATATTCTTTGACAATATTTTGCGTTCTTAATACATCACTGCATGTTGCATCAACAGTTATTAATCCTTTAGCGATTGCCTTTTGTTTAATTTTGTCACTAATTCCATGAGCTGTAAAAATGATTATGCCTTCTTTTATTTCATCTAATAATTCTTCTTTACTCTTATTTGTATCATCTAAAGAAATGATTCCTAATTTCTTTAATTCATTAGAAACAAAAGTATTATGAACAATCATTCCAAGAATATAAATCTTTTCAAAAGGATAATCCTGCCTTGTTTTTTTAACAAGATTGATTGCATTTATAACGCCTTTACAATAGCCACTTGGCACTACTCTTATGATTTCCATAATCCAATTTTAACATGTTATAATTTTATCTATGAAAAAGACTAGTGAAAAATTTTTAGAATTAAACGGTTTTAAAGAATTAACCAATGTTCAAAAAGCCGTCAAAGAATATACTGATTATAAAAAAGATCTTGTGGCTATATCTAAAACAGGTACTGGGAAGACACATGCTTATCTTTTGCCGATAGCTGAAATGATCAATCCTAAATCAGATAAGACGCAGGTTTTAATATCTTTGCCTACTAGAGAACTAGCCTATCAGGTATATCAGAATGCCAAAGTATTAAATGAAGTTTTTGATGATTTAAGAATCTCTTTGCTGGCTGGAGGGAGTGACCGCAAAAGAAGTAAAGAAAAATTAGAAAATGCTGTTCCTCATATCATTATTGGTACACCAGGCAGAATAAAAGATCTATTTGAGAATAATCTTATTAGAGTAGATTTTGTACAGATGTTTGTCATTGATGAAGCAGATATGACATTAGAATATGGCTTTTTAGAAGATATCGATAAGGTATTTTCACATATGGTTAAAAACCCTGAGATATTGTGCTTCAGTGCAACTTTCCCAAAACAGTTACAAATCTTTGTGAAGAAATATTTAAACAATCCAAAGATAATTACTGTTGAAGATAAAAAGAGAGATCCAAAACTGACACATATTTTAGTTCCTTGTAAACACAAAGAATATAAAGATCGTCTATTAGATTTATTGCCTATCATTAATCCTTATATTTGTTTAATCTTCGCTAATTCAAAGGATGAAGCAGATGAAGTATATGCAACTTTAAAAGCACATAATTATCGCACTTTATTATTACATGGCGGTTTAGATTCAAGAGAAAGAAATAAAGCGATAAAATCTTTAAACAGAAAAGAATATACCTATATTGTGGCTTCTGATGTCGCAAGCAGAGGTATTGATATTGATGGTATCAGCCATGTTATATCTTTAGGCTTTCCAAAGAAATTAGATTTTTATATTCACAGAGCTGGCAGAACTGGCAGAAACAGTAAAGACGGCACTGTTTATGCTTTATTTAAAGAAGAAGATATTCAAAGTATCAGAAATCTTGAAAACAGAGGAATTAAATTTATTGGGAAAGACATTAAGAATAATGCTTTTAAAGATATCAAAACACCAACTTATAAAAGAATAAAGAAAAATGATGAAGTTGAAAAAGAAATAGCTAAAACTTTAACAAGAAAGAATGAAAAAGTTAAACCTAACTATAAGAAGAAGAAGAAAGAAGCTATTGAAAAGATTAAGCGTAAACAAAGAAGAGAATTTATCCGTAACAAAATAAAAGAAGAAAGAAAAGAACGTTATAGACTTCAAGCTAGAAAAGATTCAAAATAAAGATGGCACTATTTATTACTTGTGGAAAAGAATGGCTTAATACTATTTGGGCTAAAGAGAAAATCAGTTATTTAATCAAAGAAGCAAATAAGAAAAAGATTGATTATTATTTTTTCTTTTCACTTGAAGAATTAAAGATGTATGAAGATAAATATCAAAATGAAAAATCATGCATCGTCATTGTCGCTAATCTAGAAAAAGTAGATGAAAAGATTATAAATGAATATAAAAAATCGAATATGCCTATCATCATATCGGCACATAGTATAAAAACACTAACATATGGAGAATATAGCTTTGCCTTAGATGATATGGAACAGTCGATGCAAAAGATTTTTGAAATTATAAATAAAAGAAATTGTAAACATCCTGCTGTTGTAGGCCTAATATCTCAAGGATATCAGGATAGTATGAAGATTGATTATTATAAAAAATACAACAAGGCAAAGAAACAATTAATATTTGACACAAAAACAATGAAACTGTTTGAATCTGTCAAGAAATTATTTAACAGTAATGAAGTGGTTGATGCGATTATTTGTTCAAATGATTTCCAGGCTATAAGATTAATGAA
>CAMKTV010000010.1 GCA_946415785.1 uncultured Solobacterium sp. | reverse complement strand
AAAGATAATAATGTGATTATTGATGCTACAAAGATTGGCACCATCTGTTGATAGCCAAAATATGCAAAAGCATAAGCAATTGAGCCTACAAAAAGAATACATGTCAAAGACAAGACAATTATGCCAATAAAGGAACCAATTGCTTTCTTTCTTTTTTTCTTATCTTGAGAATGTCTATAGATATTTAAAAGACTAGTTGAAGTAAAAATAGTCTTAAATAGAATAAAACCCTTATTCATCTTTTATAGCCTCTAAGAATACATCTTCAAGTGATTCCTTGCCTTGCAATAAGTCTTCAATCTTGCCATTGGCAATAATTTTTCCTTTTTTAATAATCGCAATCTTGTTACAAAGTTTTTCTGCCACATCTAAAACGTGAGTTGAGAAGAAAACAGCACAGCCTTCATTACACATCTCATGCATAATCTCTTTTAAGATGAAAGCTGCTTTTGGATCAAGACCCACAAATGGTTCATCTAATACTAATAATTTTGGTTTATGTATTAAGGCAGATATAATAGCCAGTTTCTGTTTCATACCATGAGAATAAGAACTGATCACATCAACTAAAGCATCTTTTATTTCAAAACGTTTACTGTAATCTTCAATTAATTCCTGTCTTTCTTTTTCGCTTACTTCATAGGCATCAGCGACAAAATTCAAATATTGTAAACCAGTCAAATTTTCATATAAATCAGGATTATCAGGAATATAAGCTGTTACTTTCTTACATTCAATTGGTTCTTTTTTGACATCATGGCCATCAATTTCAATGTTTCCCATTTCAAAATCTAAAACACCGACTATCGCTCTTATGGTTGTTGATTTGCCTGCGCCATTATGACCGATAAAGCCAAAGATGTCGCCACTTTCAACTGTTAAAGAAACATCGTCACACGCTTTTTTGCCTTTGCCATAAATCTTGGTATAGTTTTTGATTTCTAAGATATTCATTTTTTATTTTTTATCTCCTTATATATACGTTGTTGAAATTCTTCATTTGTATCGATACCACGTTGTTTGATGATATATCTTGATACTGCTGATTCAACAATAGTCGAAATTAATTTACCTTCCGTAACAGGTATTTCCATTAATGGTATTTCTATGCCTAATATTTTCGTTGTATTTTCTAAAGGATCAAGCCTGTTTGGACTAGATTTCAGATAATTAGCATAATTTGTGAGTTTTATCGCAAATGTGATTGGGCAGCTTGGTGAGTAACAGTGTCCGCCAAACATTAAGCAGACATCGACGATACCGACACCTCTTATTTCCATCATTCTCTTAAGATTTTCTGGTGCCTGACCAACTAATTCATTATTGATTCGATGAACGTCAATGACATCATCAGCCACAAAGATATGTCCTCTTTTAATCAAGTCTAATTCAAGTTCTGACTTACCAATACCGCTTTCACCTAATATCGCTACACCAACACCATAGATGTTCATTAAGCCGCCACCAACATATTCGTTTGGTGCAAGTTCAGCAGTTAAAAAGGCTGTCAAATCAGATACAAACTGATAAGTAACATCAGGACATTCAAAGACAGGGAAATTCTTGTTGCCCGCAACATCAATTAATACCTGCGGTGCTTTATTTCCTTGAGTAATGATGATACATGGCGTATAAATATCAGTTAGAAATTCAAAACGATCTCTTTGTGTATCATAATCAAGAGTTTCAATATAATGATGTTCTTTCTTGCCAATAACAACGACTCTTTTTAATTCTGAATCTTCTTTGTAGCCTGATAATTCCAGACCTGGTCTGTTGACATCTTGAACAATAGTCCAACGATCTAAAGAATGATCATCGCCACAAACCTGCGTTAAATTAAAAGCTTCTTTAATCTTTCTGACACTGACCTGTTTATCTAGTTCTCTCATCTTTTTAACACCTTCTTTAAATATTGTCCTGTATAACTGTTTTTAATTTTACTTATCATTTCTGGGCTTCCTTCACCCACAATTGTGCCACCGTTTTCACCACCATCAGGTCCTAAATCAATAATCCAGTCAGCACATTTGATGACATCAAGATTATGTTCAATGACCACAACTGTATCGCCATTACTTACAATGCGATCAAGAATCTTAATTAATTTATAGACATCATCACTATGTAAGCCAGTAGTTGGTTCATCTAAGACAAATAAAGTTTTTCCTGTTGCCTTCTTTTGAAGTTCACTTGCGAGTTTTACTCTTTGGGCTTCACCACCCGATAGAGTTGTCGCTGCCTGTCCAAGTTCAATGTAGCCAAGCCCAACATCATATAATGTCTGTAATTTATTTTTAATCTTAGGATGATTCTTAAAGAATTCTAATGCTTCTTTGACATTCATCTTTAAGACATCATAAACATTCTTACCACGATATTTTACTTCTAATGTTTCATTATTATATCTTTGACCACGACATTCTTCACATTCAACATAAACATCTGGTACAAACAACATTGATATTTTCTTGACACCATCCCCATCACAGGCTTCACATCTTCCTCCTGGCACATTAAAAGAGAATCTGCTTTTTGTATAGCCTCTTTCTTTGGCATCTGGACAGCTTGCGAATACATCTCTTATGTCATCAAAGACACCTGTATAAGTTGCGGGATTACTTCTTGGAGTTCTGCCGATTGGATCTTGGTAGATTGTCACTATCTTATCGATATTATCTAAGCCAATAATCTTTTTGTGTTTACCCGTTTTAATGCGGACACGATTTAAATTCTTCATGATGCCATTGGCTAATATTTCATTAACCAGTGTTGATTTGCCTGAACCAGAAACACCTGTTACACAAATTAATTTTCCCAGTGGAAATTCCACGTCAATGTTTTTAAGATTATGTTCAGCAGCACCAATGACTTTGATACTGTTGCCATTGCCTTTTCTTCTTTTAACAGGTACTGGTATTTTCTTCTTGCCACTTAAATACTGTCCTGTTAAAGATGCATCGCATTTTAATATTTCTTCTGGTGTGCCAAAGAAAACTAATTCACCACCATCTTTTCCAGCACCAGGGCCAATATCCGCAATATAATCACTTGCCATCATTGTTTCTTCATCATGTTCAACGACAATGACCGTATTGCCTAGATCTCTCATTTTCTTTAATGTCTTGATCAATTTGTCATTATCTTTCTGATGTAAGCCAATTGATGGTTCATCTAAGACATATAAAACACCAGTTAAAGCTGAGCCAATTTGTGTAGCCAGTCTGATACGTTGTGCTTCACCACCCGATAAGCTTCCAGCAGTTCTGTTAAGACTTAAATATTCTAGTCCGACATCAATTAAAAATCTCAGTCTTGATTTTAATTCTTCCAATAATAAACGGGCAATTTCCTGTTGTGACTTAGACAGTTTTAAATTCGAAATGAATTCATAAGCATCTTTAATTGATAAAGATGTCAGTTCATAGATATTCTTGCCACCAATTTTAACAGCCAATACCTGATCTGATAATCTTGCGCCATGACACATTTCACATTCTGATTCAACCATATAAGAGTAATACCACTCTTTAGACATATTGCTGGTAGTCTCTTCATAACGTCTTTCAATTAAAGCTTTAACGCCTTCAATGAAAGCGGTCTTGGTGTATTTTGTGCCACCATTTGATTCAATGTTATATTTGATTGGTTCATTTGAACCATATAAAATAATATCCATTTCTTTTTTAGACATCTTTGAAAGAGGCTTTTCTAAAGATATATGATAATGATTCAATAAAGAAGTGAAATTCTGCCATTCAAGATTTCTTGTACCGACAATATTTTTATAATAACGGATGCCACCATCATTAATACTTAGTGATTTATCTGGAATCAGATAATCAATGTCCACTTCTTGGGTAACACCAAGTCCTTTACAATTAGGACAGGCACCTAATGGTGAATTAAAAGAAAACAGTCTTGGTTCAAGTTTAGGCACTGTAAAACCACATTTTGGACAGGCAAAGATGCTTGATAATAATTCTTTACTATCGCCACATTTAATGATGCAGGTTCCTTTAGTCAACTTTAAGGCTAATTCGATTGAATCTGTGAGTCTAGTTTCAATGCCTTCTTTGACAACGATACGATCAACCACAACATCAATATTATGTCTGATGTTCTTATCTAATTTTATTTCTTCATCTAAGCTGCATTGTTTACCATCAACATATAATCTTAGATAACCATCTTTCTTTAATTCTTCAAAATAATCTCTAAATGTTCCTTTGCGGTCAATGACAACATTAGCTAATATTTCAATACGACTGTTAACAGGATATTCCAATACTCTTTGAACCATTGTCTGCACCGACATGGCTTTAATTGGTTCATTATGATTTGGACAATACACTTCACCACATCTGGCATATAAAAGTCTTAAATAATCATAGATTTCTGTAATTGTGCCAACAGTAGAACGTGGGTTATTATTAGTCGTCTTTTGATCAATCGCAATCGAAGGAGATAAGCCTTCAATTAAATCAACATCAGGCTTTTCAATGCCACCTAAAAACTGTCTGGCATAAGAACTTAACGATTCAATATATCTTCTTTGTCCTTCCGCATAAATAGTGTCAAATGCTAAAGAAGTCTTTCCAGAACCAGAAAGACCTGTCATCACTATCATCTTGTTTCGAGGGATGCTTATATCTAAATTTTTAAGGTTATTTACACGAGCTCCCTTAATAATAATGTTGTCGTTTGCCATCTAATTTATTTTACAATTTTTTTATTCTAAAATATACTTATGAAACTTGTTGGAAACGATTGGGATGATATCTTAAATGATGAATTTGAAAAAGATTATTATCAGAAATTGAGACTGTTTTTAAATGAAGAATATAAACATAAAATAATCTATCCCTTGCCTAAAGATATTTATAACGCTTTAAGATATACAAGCTATAAAGATGTTAAAGTCGTTATCCTTGGACAAGATCCATATCATGAAAAGGGACAGGCTCATGGCTTATCTTTTTCTGTCAATAAAGGTATTGATATTCCTCCTTCATTACAGAATATTTATAAGGAACTTCATGATGATTTGGGCTGTTATATACCAAATAATGGCTATCTTGAAAAATGGGCCAGACAGGGTGTACTTTTACTTAATACCATCTTAACTGTTGAAGCACATAAGGCTAATTCACATTTAGGAAAAGGATGGGAAATTTTAACTAATAAGATAATTGAAAAATTAAATGAAAAGGAAGAGCCTGTAGTCTTTATCTTATGGGGGAATAATGCCAAGAATAAAAGACAGCTGATTACTAATCCTAAGCATTTAATCTTACAGTCAGTTCATCCTTCACCATTAAGTGCCTACAATGGTTTCTTTGGTTCTAAACCATTTTCGAAAACTAATGATTTTTTAATTAAAAATAAAATGACGCCCATTGATTGGCAGATTGATAATATCTAGATAGTAGTGAATAATTATATTGATAAAGGTGTTTTTATGAAAAGATTAGATGAATTAGAAATTGGTAAAAGTGGTAAGGTCATCAGTATTAAAGGAAGTGGTGCCACAAGACAACATCTTCTTGATATGGGCATAATTCCTGATGCGACAATTAAACTGATTAAATATGCACCAATGGGTGATCCAATTGAATTTAAGATTCATGGTTATGAATTGACTTTAAGAAAAGATGATGCGAAGAATATTGAAATCATTGATTATGAAGAAAAGGATGAAAATATTCTTCCTAAGAAAAATAAAAGTGTTCATCCAGGATTGGGTGAATATGGTTTAAGCCATGATAAGAAAAGTGAAAATCCACTTAGTGATGATACTGTCTTATCTTTCGCTTTAGTTGGTCAGCAGAATTCTGGTAAGACTACATTATTTAATCAATTAACTGGTTCTAATCAACATGTCGGCAATTTCCCTGGTGTAACTGTTGATAAAAAAGAAGGTGTCATTAAAAATCATTCAAATACTTTAGTTGTGGATTTACCTGGCATCTATTCAATGTCACCATATACAAGTGAAGAATTAATTTCTAGAGATTATATCTTAAACGAAAAACCAAAAGGAATCATCAATATCATTGATGCGACTTCTATTCAAAGAGGCTTATATTTAACCATGCAGTTAATTGAACTTGATGTGCCAATGGTTTTAGCTTTGAATATGATGGATGAAATTAAGAATAATAATGGCTATGTTGATATAAATGGTCTGGAAGAATATTTAGGCATCCCAGTTGTACCAATTTCAGCTGCTAAAAATGAAGGTGTTGATGAACTTATTGAACACGCTCTTCATGTCGCAAAATATCAGGAAAGACCTTTAAAACAGGACTTCTGTAATGATTTAGATAGAGGTGGTGCAATTCATAGATGCTTACACGCCATCATGCATATAATTGATGACCATTGTAAGAACAACAATTTGCCTTTACGTTTTTGTGCATCTAAAGCAGCTGAAGGTGATGAATTGATCATTGATAAATTAGGAATTGATCAAAACGAAAAAGAAACTATTGAACATCTGGTTGAACAGATGGAAAGTGAATCTAAATTAGATAAAGCAGCAGCTATTGCAGAAATGCGCTACAACTTTATTGAAAAGATTACAAAAAATACAGTTATTAAACCAAATGAAAGTAAAGAAAATATTCGTTCTAACAGATTAGATAAAATCCTAACTGGCAAATATAGTGCCCTTCCTGCTTTTATCTTGATTATGGGCTTAGTCTTCTATTTAACTTTTGAAGTAATTGGTGGTTTCTTACAAGGACTATTAGAAAGTGGCATCGAATATTTAGGCGGTTTAGTTTCTAATCTGTTGATAAGATTTAATGTTTCCGAAGTTGTCCAATCATTAATTGTTGATGGCATCTTTGGTGGTGTTGGCTCGGTATTAAGTTTTATTCCAATTATTGTCGTGTTATTCTTTTTCTTATCAATTCTAGAAGATAGTGGCTATATGGCAAGAGTAGCTTTCTTTATGGATAAATTATTAAGGAAGATTGGTTTATCTGGAAGAAGTATTGTGCCAATGCTGATAGGCTTTGGCTGTACAGTTCCAGCTGTCATGTCCGCAAGAACAATGCCTTCACAACGTGACAGAAAGATGACTATTTTACTTACACCATTTATGTCGTGTAGTGCAAAGCTGCCAATCTATGCTTTCTTTTGCGAAGCCTTCTTCCCTGAATACAAAGCATTAGTAATGATTGGTTTATATCTACTTGGAATCATTGTTTCAATTATTATTGCCTTAATATTTAAAAATACATTATTTAAAGGTGAAGCTGTTCCATTTGTTATGGAACTCCCAAATTATCGTCTGCCTAGTGTTTCTAATGTCGCTCACTTATTGTGGGAAAAGGCGAAAGATTTCTTACAGAGAGCTTTCACAATAATTTTCTTAGCGACAATCGTTGTATGGTTCTTACAGCGATTCTCATTTAATTTTGTGATGGTAGATAATCCTGAATTATCAATTCTATCAAGAGTAGCTGGACTTATTTCACCAGTCTTTAAGACTTGTGGTTTCGGTAATTGGCAAACAGTAACTGCCTTAATATCTGGTTTCTTAGCTAAAGAATCAGTTGTTTCAACACTATCAATTCTTTATGGATCTGTAGCTAACTTACAGGCAGCATTAAGTACGCTCAGCGCTTGTAGCCTTCTTGTGTTCTGTTTATTATATACACCATGTGTTGCGGCTGTTGCCTCTGTTAAAAAAGAACTTGGAAGCAAGTGGGCAATTAGTGTTGTAATCTTACAGTGTTTTATTGCGTGGCTGTTAAGTTCTCTTATCTACATGGTAGGTTCACTTTTTATAATATAATTACATTATGTTAGTTAAGAATATGTCTTTAAGAAGAATGGTTGATTTTAAACCACATAGCGAAGATATGGCTATGCTAGATTTAGATGTGGTTTTATATATAAAAGTTTCAATCGTATCTTTATACAAAGAAGATAATTATAATTTTCTGCGTTTTCTTTTTAATGATGCAGATATCAATGAATATTTTAAAGATTTAAACAAAACAATTATTTATGATTTTGATGGTACTAAAACTAATCAGGAAAGATTTGTTTCTATTTTTGAATTATATGGTCTAAAAAATTATTTTCAATCATCAATCTATCTAAAAGAATTATTAGAAAATTACACCCATGAAGCCGATGTCGTTTTTGATTTCTACACTCATGATGATAAAGAATATCGCCTTTCTAATTTAGATGGCATCGTCAAATTAGAACAGCTAGATAATAAAATTGAACTTAAATTTGATGAAGAAAAAGATTCTTAAGATAAGTCTTTTCATAATAAGTACTTGTTTATTATTAGCACTGATTTTTTTAATTATGCCTAAAGAAAAAGATGATGAGCCAGTAATAATTAATGATTCACTTTATGATTATTCTTTAATTAGACGTAATACATTTTATTCATATGAAGATGATAATTATTATTCAAAAATAGGTATCGATATTTCTGAGCACAATCAAGATATTGATTTTAAACAGGTCAAAGATAGTGGGATTGAATTCGTCTATATGCGAATTGGCTGGCGAGGATATTTAAATGGCCAACTTCATGAAGACAAATATTTTAAAACATATTATAAAAACGCAAAAGAAAATGATCTTTTAGTTGGCGTTTATTTTTTCTCACAAGCTATTAATGAAAATGAAGCAATTGAAGAAGCAGAATATCTATTAAAAATATTAAATGATAGAGAAATTGATTTGCCTATTGTCTATGATTTTGAATATATTCTTGAAGATGAAGCGCGTAGTGATAATTTATCTAAAGAACAGTGCAGTAAAAACGCTTTGGCTTTCTTTTCTGTTTTAGAAAATGATTATGATGTCGCAATTTACGCTAACAACGTATTATTAAATGACTATTATGATGAAGAATTATTTAATGATTATAAATTATGGTTCGCTCAATATAATGATGTCCCTAATACATCATATGAATTCTTTATTTGGCAATATACAAATGTTGGCAAAGTTGCGGGTATTTTAAATGATACTGACTTAGATATTATGTTTTTAAATAAATAATTAATTATTTATTTAAACAAAATAAGGCATATAACGGTATTGATTTAATTCTATTTTCAAAACCAAAATTTTTCATTGATATTTTAATTCCATATTCTGGATTATATTCTTTCATATATTCTTTAAAACTCTTGCTTATGGTATTCCTGCTACTTTTTACTTCTACAGGAATAATTTGTCCATTTATTTTTATAAGAAAATCTATCTCATATTTGTCAAACAAATAGAAATAAACTTCTTTGTATATTCTCGTTAATTCGTTAACAACATAATTTTCTGTCAAAACGCCTTTATACATTTCATTTTTATCAAACATGATTTCGTTGATACTAATATTTGTCAACGCTCTTAATAAGCCAACATCATTTAAGTATAGTTTGAACTTATCTTGATTTTCGTATGCTTTTAGTGGAGATTCGTTCCTATTAACTAAGTTACATTTAATTATCATATTACTTGCAAGCAACCAATCTAAACTACTTTCATATCTACTCCTTCTGGCAGTTTCTTCTACACTTGAAAACTTAAAAATACTATTTTCCTTAGCTAACGATCTTGGAATAGCATGATAAATCTTACTATTTTTAATCCCTTCACTGTTAATTGTATATTTATTCATATCTGCTAAATATGAAGTTATAATTTGATCTTGAATTTCAAAATTTGCATGAGCGAGTTCATTATTTTTTGCAACAAAATCATTTATCATCGAAGGCATTCCGCCTATACATAAATACTTCTTATATAAATTAAGTGCTTTGTTGTGAACGGCCTCATAAATAGGTTCATTTTTTTCAAAATGTTTTTTTATTTCCTCAATTAATTTATTTTCATTAAGTGCCATTAAAAACTCTTCAAAATCCATTGGATATAAATACTTGATATTAACTTTTCCAACTGGAAAAGAGGATTTAAATCTATTTATTTTCACACCAAGCAAAGAGCCTGCGCATAATATCTTATATTCTTCGTCACTTTCGCAAAAATATTTCAATGAAGTTATGGCTCTTTCACTTACTTGTATTTCATCAAAAAAGATGATCGAATCATTTGGATTGATGTTTATATTCTTAATTAATTCAATACTTTCAATAATCTTTTTTGGATCAAGAGTATCTTCAAAGATTCTTGTAATTTCTATATCTTTTTCTAAATTAAAATAGAAATATTCTGAAAAGTTGTTCTTACAAAATTCGTTAAGAATATAAGTCTTACCTGTTTGTCTTGCACCAATCAACATTAATGGTTTTTTAGAACCATCTTTGAGCCAATTGTTTAATTCTACTAATATTTTTCTATACATTATGTGCTCCTTGCTATAATTATAGCATTTCCGTACATATTGTACATATTTATGTGTTATTTTCGTACATATTGTACGATTTTTGCTTTTTTACTGTTGTTTTAGTAATTATTCTATTTCTTGATTTCATGTTTTTAATAAACCAGGGCATTTTATATGGCTTGCATGGTTTATTCAATATTTAAACTTAAACAAGAAAAAAGGAAATTATTCATTTCCTTCTTGTTTTTCTTCTTCGATTGGTTGATATTTGATGACTAGATGTCTTTTAGCACCTTCACCTATTGATACAGTTGTAACACCTTTGAAATCTTGTAGATATTGGTGAATAACTTTTCTTTCATCATTTGGCATTGGATCTAATTCAGCATCAACATGAGATTTAACTACTTCTCTAGCAACTTTAGAAGCTATGCCTTTAACTTTTCTATAACGATCTTCTTTATAATGATTTACATCAATGATTAAATTGATGTGTTTCTTAAATGTAGCATTTGTAGCAGCCTTTAAGACATTAGAGATAGCTCTTAATGTTTGGCCGTTCTTACCGATAATGATGGCATTGTTTTCAGCATCTAAAATAACACGATATAAATTAGCACTTTCATCTTTTGTCTTTTCAATGATGATTTCAATTGCGACACCCTGGTTTAATTCTGTAAAATAAGCACCTAGATATTCAAAGATAAATTCTTTAACATCTAAAGGAGTAAATGCTTCCACAAGAATAGTATTGCCAATACCTAACAGATGTTTCTTTTCTTCTAGAACATTATAAACGATATCTTCTTTTGCGCATTGTTGGCTTGATGCTATATTTTCTAAAATTTCATCTACTGATTTTCCTGTATATTGTTTCATATTATTTCTTGCCTTCCCCTCTGTTTGTCAATTGGTCAATTAATATTATCTTGGCAATATTAACTACTGAATATATGCAATAGTATAGTGATAGAGCAGCTGGCCAACTTAACATGATGTAGGCAATAAATACTACCATACCATATAACATTACAGCATTTTGTACTTTTGGTTTTTCATAAGGTTTATGTTTCTTTTCAGCTTCCTTCTTAGCACGATAATTTTGTACCCAACGAGTTACTGATGTTGAGATAAATTGCATAACTATCATGGCAATATAGATGAATAATATAACCCATACTTTATTAGTAATTGCTTCTCTTGGTGTAGTTGCTAAAGAAGCGCCTAAGAAAGTTCCGTTTGCTACTGCTGCTGATCTTCTTACAGCTGCATACATTGAAATTAATACTGGGAATTGAATGAAGGTTGTAACTAAAGAGCCAAGTGGATTAACATTATACTTTCCATATAAAGCCTGTAGTTCCTGAGACATTCTTTGTTGAGAAGCAGGATCTTTACGACCTTCATATTTTAGCTGTATCTTTTGGACTTCAGGTTGAAGTTCTTGCATCTTTTGCATTGCCACATTTGATTTAAATGTTAAAGCAATGATAATAGCGTTTAAAGCAATTGTTACTACTGCAACTGCAAAGAAAACGCTATGAGTAAGCTTATCAAGATAGTTGATTGCTTGAGCTAATGGATAAGTTAAAATAACTGCAAATATTCCATCATTGTAAACATCTTTAATTGGTGTATCTAATGATATCTGTTCAAAATTAGTTGAACATCCACTCATTAGTGCCAGCAAGAAGATGATTGTTATTAATAAAGTTATACGCTTTGAATTCATATATAGCTCCTTGTCATACTGTTATATTATAGAACTTTTGATGAGCTTTTCCAAATCTGCCTGCTTATCATTAAAGGCATGTTCAAGATATTTTTTACGGGCAATAATAATTAAATCTTTATCTCCCTTATCAAAATCATAGAAGTTTGCCAACATCATCCTGATCTGTCTTTTTATTTTGTTGCGTTCTACCGCCTTGCCCATTTTCTTGGATACAGAAATACCAACACGTGAATAGCTCTCTTTTTTTGGTGCATAATACAAAATAAAATTATCGCTACTTTTACATTTTTTAATAGCGATGATTCTGCTAAATTCTTCATTTTTCTTTATACGATATTTCTTAATCATTTTGTTAATAAAAGCCACATATGTGGCTTATATTTTTTAAGCAGATAAAACTTTTCTACCTTTAGCTCTACGTCTAGCTAACACCTTACGTCCGCCAACTGTTTTCATACGTGCTCTAAAGCCTGCAGTATTGGCGTGTTTTCTTTTACTTGGCTGATAAGTTCTCTTCATACAATAGCCACCTTTCTATAGTCAATACTACTCTATTTTATTTATATTGGTGGGCTTTGTCAAACTTGAGGGTCTTCGGTTTCTAATTCTTTTAAGGCCTTTTTGACCATCTTGGAAATGATAAAACTTGAACTGCCAAATTCTAAAGAATAACCATTCTTATTCTCAACAATTCTAGGAACACCTAAATCTTGCAGACTTTCAATTGAAATTGCTTCCATATCGTTTAAGGCAAAATTAACTCTTAATAGTCCTGAAGCACAGTTATTGATATTTTGATAGCCACCTAATGCTTCTACAACTTTTTCAACTAATTTCTTATCCTTGCTAGGTGCGATAATATTAAATGTTAAATAATGATAATAAATAAAGGTAATCAAATAGATTATTGCTGCGGCAATTAAACCAACTATTGCGATATGTAATAATGATTCAAAATGAATGGTACTTCTTAGATTGATGATGAAATCTGGGAAGTTACCAGGCATTGCAGTTATGGTATTTAAATTATTGCCAATATTTGATCCTAAATAGACACCTGCATATGTAAAATAACCAAACACAGCTGCTACTACGCCAATATAGGCAATCAACAAGAATGGTGATGTAAATAATAAGACTAATTCTAACGGTAATGGATTACCTACCACAAAAGATAATAAAGCGCCTAGGATACATGGAAGAATAAAATGATGTTTTTCCTGTTTATCCGATATTGATGTCAACATGCCAAAGAAGATTGCTGGGCAGATAAACATATTGATGACATAATATGCTGTAATAAAACGACCTGCGCCATTATAGGTTGTGATGGCATCTTTTGTATATGTCCAGATATTCACATCGCCCACAATTGCCTGTCCTGATAATGTTTGATATGAGCCACCAAGAGTTGTATACCAGAATGGATAACGAATAAAATTACCTAAACCAAGTATTGATAAAATCCTATCTAAAGCACCATAGGCAGCAAGCCTGAATGGATCTGATAAGTCTTTTGCGATATAACTGATTAAATTGCTTAACTGATTATAGAAAAACGGAAATGCATAGGATACTAATAATCCTGCCAATGCACAAAAGGCAACATTATAGATAATAGCTGCAGAATCTTTATTTAAAAAGCCTAATAAAGAATGAGCTGTACGATGACGTGAACGGATATAAGCATAGCGAGTTATATAAGCGACAATAAAAGAACCAACTAAGCCTGTTTCTAATGGATATTTATTTAAGCCACTGATATCAACAATAGCATTAATGCCTAAACCGTTGGCATATGCATAGCTTGATAATGCCTGGCTAGAAAATAATGTTGTCGTAATTAAATATGTAAAATAACCAATCAATGCTAAGGCAATAGGCACACCACTATTAGCTTTCTTACAGACAATATAGACCATGAAGATTAATGGCAAATTCACAATTATTGTTTTGCCTAGCATTAAACATCCTTGGGCAAACATCAATAAGAATGAATTGGTGAAAGTATAGAAAATATTGACACTTTCATTTTGAATTAAAAAGCCAAAACCAATTAGAATGAAACCAAAAAAGGCAATTCTTATTGGTAATTTGCAACTTTCATAGACCTTCATTAATCTTTTCATAACTAATATTTTACCACATTAACATATAATAAAAATAAAGGAGACCTGTTATGAAAGCTTTAATCTTGTGCGCAAATGGTTTAGAAGAATGTGAAGCATTAGTTACTTATGATTTATTATTTAGAGCGAAAATAGATGTTAAATTAATTGGCTTAGAAGAAAAGATCGTTTCTTCACATAATGTTGAATTTTTACCTCATATTTTAATTGATAATTTAGATTATTCAAATTATGACTGTTTAATATTGCCTGGTGGCATGCCTGGTACAAGAAATCTTGAAAGTAATTTAAAAGTTCAAGAAATGATTGATTATTTCATCAGCCATGATAAATATGTTGCTGCCATATGTGCTGCCCCTTCAATCTTAAAGCACAAGGGTTTATTAAATGAAGGAAAATTCATCTGTTATCCAGGCTTTGAAGAAGAAATGAAAACAGCTGATTGTAAGGCAATCTGTGATAATAAAATAATCACTGCCAAAGGACTTGGGGCAGCATTTGAATTTTCATATGAAATTATTAAACATTTAATCAATGAAGAAACTGCTAAAGAGGTATTAAGACAAATTCAATATTAATCTTTAAAAGCTTTCTTTGCTTGAGAATGTTGGAACTTACGAGGAATATTGTATAACTTTCCGTCAATTAATAATTTGGCACCAGTTTGATGAAAATAAAAATTGATGCCTTTTTTAATACATAATTGTCTTATTTCTTTAACCCAATTAAAATCTAAAACACGCGCATTATCTCCTGATTCACCACCACACGCAATAATATCAATATCTTTATCTAGATATTTTGTGATATCAATTCTTTCTAACATTGGTTCAATCATAATGCCTTTGTATTTTAAAGGAAGATTTAAATAGATTGGTGCTCTTTCATCAAATCTTTTCTGATTTTCCATTGTGCAATAGATAACTAAATTATCATAAGTTTCAATATCAGGAATACATTCTAGAATTCTTTCTGGTCTTTTAGTAATACACATGAACTTACAATCATTTCTAATCTTAATAAAATTTAAAACATCTTGACGCCACACATCTGCTTCTTCAATAAAGAAATCACTTGAAAAACACATATCAAATGTTGTACCACTTTTATATTTATAATTGCCTTTCTTATCTTTTCTTATTGGCAAATCAAAAAAGCTTGTCTTATAGACTTCATTGGCATTTTTACCAATTGCTTCATCTCTTCTATAGACATAACAGTTCAAACAGCCTTCAGATTTTTTATGGCAACCATGCCAACAATTATACGTGATTTCCATTGTCTAATTTAATTATAAGTCCTAAAATTAGATAGTGAGGTTTTAAATCATGGAAGCAAAAGAATTTACTAAAAAATACTACGCTAATAGGAAAAACACTAATTGTATTAAATGGGATAACGAACAAGCTTTAAACAAATTACCAATGTGGATTGCGGATGCGGATTTTAAATCACCTGAAAAAGTAATTGAGATGTTAAAAAAGAAATTAAATGAAGGTTCTTATGGATATGAATTCTTGCCTAAAGATTATTTAGATACCATGACCAAGTGGAATAAAGACCATTCACATGTTGAATATAAAAAAGAATGGATTCGTTTTTCTAAAGGAGCCATTGATGGTTTATGTCAAATAATCTATTCTTTGACGAAAGAAAAAGATGCCATTCTTATTTGTGAACCTGTTTATAATCCATTTAAAGCTGTTATTAAAGCTAGTAAAAGAAAAGCTGTTGTTTCCAATTTAATATATAAAGACAATGCTTTTAAGATGAATTTTAATGATGTTGAAAATAAGATTGTTAAGAATAAAGTTAAAATGATGATTCTTTGTTCTCCACATAATCCTATCGGCAGAGTCTGGAATAAAGATGAACTGGAACAGTTATTTAAGATTGCACATAAACATAAAGTGCTGGTTGTATCTGATGAAGTTCATAGCGAATTAATTATGCCAGGACATGAATTTATTCCTAGTCTTAGTTTTGAACGTTATCAAAACGAAATCATCACTATCAATGCAGAATCTAAATCTTTTTCATTAGCATTATTTTCACATTGTCATGTGATTATTCCTAATGAAAAATTAAGAAATATATTTGATGCTTATCAGGATGCACATCATATTACTATGCCTAATGCTTTTAATGGATTATCTTCATATTATGGTTATAAATATGGTAAAGATTGGTTAGATGGTTTTAAGAAAACTATTTATGAAAACTATTTATATATGAAGAAACATCTTTCGAAATATTGTGATATGCCAGAACTTGAAGGAACATATCTTGTATATGCGAATTTTTCTAAATCAATTAAAGATAAAACAGCATTTGATTTTATCTACAACAAAGCAAACATTTTCCCTAACGCTGGTGAAACTTATGGCAAGGGATATGAAAAATGGGTAAGATTTAATCTTGCGACATCTTTAAACAATGTCAAAAAAGCCTGTAAGTTAATTGAAGAAGCCTTCAATTCTTAAGCAGTGGTATCGAAGTGGCTATAACGAGAACGATTCGAAATCGTTTGATCGGAAACGGTCCGTGGGTTCGAATCCCACCCACTGCGCCAATATAAGCTTAATCTCTTTTGATTCAAAAGAGATTTTTATTATGAAGAATTAAAAATGAATAATGCTATAATTCTTTTATGAATGATATTGAATATGCTAAATCATTATTAAAAGATGATAAGACATGTATCTTAGTTAAAGGTGATGTTGTATATCAAAGTGATAAAAGAGGAATTGCTCCACTTCTTTATTTTTTAAATAATAATATTGATTTAAATGGTTTCTCGATTGCTGATCGCATCATCGGAAAAGCTGCTGCCTTATTATGTATTCAAGCAGGCATCAAAGAAGTATTTGGAGAAGTAATGAGCATCAAAGGAAAAGAAGAATTAGATAAAAGAAATATTCCTAATTCTTGTGTTACCTTAACAGAAATGATTATAAATAGAAAAGGTGATGATATCTGTCCTATGGAAAAAACAGTTAAAGATATCGACGATTCTTTAGAAGCTTATAAAGCTCTTGATGAAAAAGTAAAGTCGTTAATGAAATAACGACTTTTTATTTGTTTCTTTCTTTTAAAGCATTTAAAGTTACTTTGTAACTGTCTTCTTCAAATGAATATTTAATTTCCTGATATTTATCACCAACTAGCTGTTTTACTATCAGTCCCATAAAGTTTGGATTCTTAACAAGTATTGGCCCAATAATATGTGTGCCATAAACATTTTTATATTTATAGCCTTCATATTTATTATCATTTATTCCTTTTTGTTTAAAGATATAATCGAATAATTTGATATCTTCATTTTGAGAAATAATTGAACATTTATTAATAAAACCCACTACTTCACCTATTTCAGGATTACTTGCAATTACATCACCAGTATATCTTTTATCTGTAAATGTTGATTTTATTGGAACAATATTTAAAGCTTCTTTTTCATTAATCTTTTCACCTAGCAGTTCCATTGCTGAACCAGTGAATAAGAATAATTTATTGTGATTGATTGCTTTTAATAATGACTCTTTTCTTTTTAACAAATCTTCAAGTGCTTTCAAGGTCTTGCTTTCAGAACCACTTCCACAATATATAAAGTCATAATCATCAAAATCAAAATCATCATTTATAGTTTTTAAAACAAGTTCAACTTCTAATCCCTGATCTTCCAGGTGTTTTTTTAAAACAACGACATTGCCATATTCGCCATATAGGTTTAATAAGTCATGGTATAGATGTAATATCTTCATTTATCTTTCAACCCTCTTTAATAATTTATCCTGATCAGAAAAACAAGTTATCGCAAATATGTGTCCAATTGCTTCTTTTCCTAAATAATTAACAGCCTTACTGATATCTTTTTCAATATGAATTAAATCCAGATTAATATTTGCATATAGTAATCTTTCAGCGACATCACTTGTATATTTTCCAGCTATGACAATCTTTTTGATATTTGGACTATTCAAGAATTCAAAATCAATATCCCATAGCCATGATGTTTCACTAGTAAAATATTTTCTGCTGATGGCATCAACCATGATGAATACAGTCGCTTCTCCTTTATATCTTCTTACAACCATTAATGATTGGTTATAGGAAACAGAATTTTCATGTTTAGAAGCCAACAATGTTCCTTCTTTATCACCTATTTTAAATAAACGTACTCTACCATTTTTAAGAATATAATTATTTAATGTTTCAGTTATGATTTCAGGTTTAATCCCTAATTGTCTAGTTAATGCATATGTTGCCAAGATATTATAAGCATTATAAATACTCTTTAAGGCTAAATTAATCTGATACTTTCTATCTATTGTTAATCTTCCTTCATCTAAATCAACATCAGTTATTTTGTATTGTGGTTCATTTCTTTTATATCCACAATATTCACATTCATATTTTCCTATATGATTGTAATGATAATAGTCATAATGAAGTGGTTTGCCACATTTTGGACAATATGTACAATCGTTATAAATAAAACGATTTTCTTCACTTGATTCATCATAACGTTCTAAACCAAAATAAATACACTTATCACTCTTATATGAATTAATTAATGGATCATCAGCATTTAAAATCAGTTCACAATTTTGATGAATGCTGTCTTGAATGATTTTATATATCCATTCTGGATGACCATTTCTTGTGAGTTGATCACGATATAGATTAGTAATCACATAATGGCTTGGGGTGAAATGCTTAAATGTCAGCCTTGCGTATCTTTCATCTGATTCCATCAATACCACATCAGCTTTTAATTCACCTTTAAGATTAGCAGCATTTAGAATGAAAGTTGTAACGCCTTCAATTTGATTTGAACCTTCAGAATTATAAATAACTTTTAAACCTGCGTTTTCTAAAACTGCTTTAATCATCTCAACAGTAGATGTCTTTCCATTAGAGCCAGTTACTGCGACAACATATTTAGGATATTTAATCTTGCTTAAAATATTCTTATCTATTTTTAAAGCATACTTGCCAGGTAAACTTGAGCCTTTGCCTACAAGCTTCCCAATAGCTCTTAATCCCTTACATACTAATATAGCCAACATTTTTTTCATAGTTAAATTATACATTTATTAATATTATTAAACCAATAAGACCAATTAATAAAGAAGCCTAAGTTTTACTTAGGCAATTCTTATTATCTTAATTTTGATCCATTAGGAAGGCTTGAGGTGATGATTTCAATTTCTGAATCACTTTCACCACAAACAATCATACCTTCTGATTTTTCACCTCTTATGACTGCAGGTTTTAGGTTTGTGACAACAACAACTTTCTTTCCTACAAATTCTTCTGGCTTGATGATTTGAGCGATACCTGAAACGATTTGTCTAACTTCACCACCGATATCAACTTTTGATACAAGTAATTTATCAGCCTTTTCATGTTTTCTAGATTCAAGAACTTCACCAACTCTTAATTCAACTTTAGCGAAATCTTCAATACTGATTTCTGGTAAATGTTCAATCACTTTTTCATCTTTCTTTAAGTATTCATGAACTTCTTCCATAGTCTTTTCTGCGTCAAGTCTAGCGAATAAAACTTCTGGTTTATCAGTTACTTTATTGCATTCATAATTGCCAAATGTTTGGATTGAATCATAAGAAGTCAATGAAGTATTAATTTGTTCATATACTTTTTTACTTGTTTCTGGCATAAATGGTTCCATTAAGATTGATCCAATTCTTATACCTTCAAGTAGATTAAATAATACTTCATTTAATCTTTCTTTTTGGCTTTCATCTTTCGCTAATGCCCAAGGAGATGTTTCATCAATATATTTATTGCATCTTCTAAATAATTCTAGCGTTGTTTCAATTGCATCACCTACTCTTAACTCATCCATCTTTTTATCAACAACTTTAACACTATTAACAATGAAGTCGCGATACTCTTCATCTTGTTTTGATAGACTTGTTGGTTTGTTTAACTTGCCATCAAAATATTTATTAGTCATCGCAACGGTTCTATTTACTAAGTTGCCATAAACATTAGCTAAATCAGAATTGATTCTTTCAATCATTAATTCCCAAGTGATAGTTCCATCTTGAGCAAATGGCATTTCATGTAACACATAATATCTAACTGCATCAACGCCAAAGAAATGTACTAAATCATCGGCATATATAGCATTCCCTCTTGATTTAGAAATCTTATCTTCACCTACTAACATCCAAGGATGACCAAAGACTTGTTTTGGTAAAGGCACATCTAGTGCTAACAACATAATTGGCCAATATAATGTGTGGAAGCGAATGATGTCTTTACCAATTAAGTGTAAATCAGCTGGCCAATACTTTTTATATAGTTCACCATGATTTCCATCAACATCATAACCTAGGCCTGTAATGTAATTACTTAAGGCATCAATCCAAACATAGACGACATGTTTTGGATCAAAATCAACTGGAATTCCCCATTTGAAAGATGTTCTCGAAACACATAAATCTTGTAAGCCTGGTTTTAAGAAGTTATTAATCATCTCATTTTTTCTTGATTCAGGTTGAATGAATTCCGGATGTTCATTAATATATTCTTCTAATTTTCTTTGATATTTAGATAATTTAAAGAAATATGATTCTTCTTTTTCTTTATGTACTTCTCTACCACAATCAGGACATTTGCCATCAACTAATTGAGAATCAGTCCAAAAAGATTCACAAGGAGTACAATACCAACCTTCATATTCACTTTTATAAATATCTCCTTGGTCATATAGTTTCTTGAAGATCTTTTTTACTTGTGCCTCATGATCTAAATCTGTAGTTCTAATAAAACGATCATAGCGAGTGTTCATTAAATCAAAGATACGTTTAATTTCAGAAGCTTGTTCATCGACGAACTCTTTTGGTGTTTGACCTATGGCCTTAGCTTTTTCTTCTATCTTTTGGCCATGTTCATCAGTGCCTGTTTGAAAATAAACATCATAGCCAACCATTTTCTTATATCTGGCGATACTATCAGCCATGATGATTTCATATGTATTGCCAATATGTGGTTTGCCACTCGCATAGGCTATCGCAGTTGTAATGTAATACTTCTTTTTTTCTTCCATATTTATACCTCCAAAAAAACAAAAAGGTAGCCCAAGGGCGCAATGCGCGGTACCACCTTAATTTATATCTTTTCTCTTAACGCGAGTAACGTCTATCACTAGATGCTCAGGAGCCATGTTCATTAACCTCGATTATTCTTTTCCACCAGCCAAGAACTCTCTATTAATCTTAATTAACTACTCTTTCCGTCTTTGCATATTTATTATACATATTATTTTTTAAATAGCCAAAATCATCTTCATGATTTTTTCAAATAGTTCAATAAATATTGCGATACTGCCATATTCTAATATCGTTTCACCATATTCTTCAATTAATTCTTTCATCTTGCGTAACCTACTATTCTTCCTTTAAAACTTGTCGCATTAAATAAAGGTATTTCAATTCTGTAATTTAATGCTACTTCATAATCCTTTCTTGTATTTATAGAAGACAATTCTTTTATTTCAAAATACCAGCCTTCTTTTAATTCTTCATTTAATTCATCAATGCTTACATTGTAATAAGATGATTGTAATCTTTCTATTCCACTGGTATGTATTAGGCGTGCATCAAGAATCTGTAAGCCTATTGTCATGATGGAAGTAAAAAGAAAAACCAGTATAAACATGACAATCATTGTGGCAGTATGTTCAATTGTTGTTTTCATCTTCTTCTCCAATCACTATTAATTTAGCTTTTAAAAATTGCGTTTGTCCATTATATCTTAATGCATATATTATTTCTTTTTCGCCTATTTCATTATTGTCAATCTGATTATAAATAGTGACATAACTTCTAATGTCTTCATCGTTTCCGCCATAATCACCACGATTATTCATCGCTTCAATACGATCTAGATAGTTTATTTCTTCTCCTTGTTTAATCAAAATATCTTTTGCCTTAAATGTCCTAATACCGATTTTACCTTGTGCCTTATATGTAATACTTTGAACAGTATTTTCACCTAAGATCTTTATATTTTGATTCAATAATGTCGTTATTATTGTGCCTACAAACAACAAGACAATAATAATGGAAATTGTGGCTGACAACATTACATCACCATATTCTTCAAACAATCTTTTCATATCAATGTATTAATCCAGACCTTGATAATCTCATAAATTGAATATTGATTAACAGATAATGTTTTAAAGAAGATATTTAAACTTAAAAAGCTACATAATGATGCCAACATAAACAATCCATAATTTGAAAACAATCTACGCATTTAATCTCCTTTCGCTTTTTCAAAAGCGCTCTTTAATGATTCCTGATAGGTACTTTGCCTCCAAATAGAATTTATATCTAAAGTATCTTGATATTCTTCTTTTATAAAACGAGAATAAATCTTTATATCATCTAAAGAATCTATCTGTTGCCCTTTACCTAAAATATAATAATTCTTTTTTATATTGGCTTTCTTGCCACCACTGTTGATTATTGAAAAACTGATTTCAACATTTTGTGCCTTACTGATATCTAAATATGATGGCCTTCTGATTTTTCCATCAACTTCATAATCAATATAATCGACAATTATATTTTTACTGATATCTCCATCAAGTTCATCAGTAGCTTGTGCTTTGACTAATATTAATAATTCATCAATATTTATGAACTTATCATCTTGATCAAAATAGACATATCCTGCAGATATATTAGGATTTTTTCTTTCATATCTGGCTTTTAAATAGATATCGCCATAATTTCCTTTTTTTATTTCTGATATTTCTATTCCATCTTTAAGCCATGATATAAATTCATGTCCTTTCTTTTTGGCTGAAGGCAGTTTCACTTCTTGTAAGACAGTATATGTATTTTTGGCTTCTTCTAATAACTCTCCTCCATCCAAATCATAATAGATGTTATAAATTATTGGATGAGAATAAACTGTTCTTTGGGTTGGAATCTGGCTATCTTCGCCATAGAGATGTTCATATTCTTTATCAAAGCGCCAGTCACTTCCTTCGTTCCATGAAACTACATAGCTATATTGATCGACCTGTGTTATTGCCCAGGTACCTACAATACATGTCTCATTTCTGCCATTGCTGTTAGCACTTTTCATTTCTAACTGTAATAGAGTACACTGGCAATCTATTTCAGGATTCCAGTTTTTTAAACAATCATGTTCTTTAATGCTGCTTATTAGTTTGCCATCACAATACAGTCTTAATGGTGGGCCAATATATTTGTCATATGTTTCTTTAACATATGCATCTACATCCGCATAGAAATATGTTATCCTTGATTTTTCTTTAAAGTCCCAAGTGAATAAAACCTTTTCATCTGCATCTTGCCAGAAATGTTTTTTATCAAAATCTTCATAAGCATAATGCAATGTCTTTTTTTCACCAACTTTATAATATGGTGTATCTGGTATTTCACTTTGATACGCAGACCACTGTTTTGGTAACATCCTTCCATATTGAATGGCGCTTATTTCATTTTCATCATTGTTACTGATGATGTCCCATTCACTATATCCTAAAGGCAACTGTATTTGCGCAAAAACAGGCTTATCAAATAATATTAATAATACACATATAAATATAATCTTTATTATTCTTTTCATCATTCAATCACATCAATAATATTTATTAATTTCTTTTCCAGATATTTTGTTTCTTTAAACAAAGTTTTATATTCACAAATTACATCCACATATATTAAGCCTTTATAATAATCAACATAATAATCTGCTATTCTATATTCGCTTTCTGTACCGATTAATTTATTCAGATTATCTTTATATAAAGCGATGTATTCTTCATCACTTTCAATTTTTCTTCTGGCATTGTTTGTGCCAAACAGGCGATCTTCAATTGCTTCCTGCATCACAATTTGAGTATTACTCATCGCTAATGAACTGATCTTTTCTAATTCATCAAGATGAATATTGATACTGAAAGTATGAATTATTGTAATACTTACTAATACACCAATGATTGTTAAGCCAAATATTCTAACTACTATTCTCATATATTAATTGCCTGAGAGATATTTGCCATGATAAAAGAAAACATTGAAAACATCGTTACTAACATTTGTCCTGTTAATAAGACGATAGGAACATAGCCAATTGATTCAATGCCTCCTATGGAATCTTCATTTCTAATTGTTTCTGCTTTGTCTAACATTTCTTGATTGCGCACAATCAGATTTGATATTCTTTTGGAAACATCTTCTTTTCCAATATTGCCTATCGCATATAAAACTTTCATGCTGGCTTTCGCATCTTCTAAATCAAATTCATTTAAAAAATTATTATAGGGCTTAACTGATGTTGGATCTTTTTTAGCTTCATTTAAAAATTTTCTGATTTCTTTTCTTAAAGGATAAGATGCCATATTCTGTGAATATTCAATAGCGTTTAAAACTGTATAATTATTTAAATTTAATGATATTTCTCTAAGCCATACAGGAAATTCTATTGTGAGTGCTTTTGACAGATATTTAGATGTAGATTTATATCTGATAAATGGATTAAACAGAATAATAAAAGCATATAGACAGATAACTGTTCCAAATAATGCTTTCTTTAAATAGAAGAAACAAGCACCTGTCAATAAAATCCATATAAAGATAATGATATTAATAGCTTTGATGACAGGCTTCCCTTTCTTATATCTTTGGTATTTCTTTTTTAAATATTCATCATCTAAATATTCAGTATCATTGATTAACCATTCACCATGAAGTTTAGTTAATACAACTGTAATCGTGATTAAAACACTGGCGATAAATATCAATGTCGATATCTGATAAACAGGTTCATAGACAAAATCACTTAAGAAAGAACTTGTTGAATATAAATAGACTAATATGCTGTTCATGAAAAGTGCTGCAACACATAATATTAATAATTTGCCTCTTCTGTTCTTTAAATCTTTTTGGAATGTATAGACTCTTTTTACCCATTTCTCAATGTCTTCATACATATTGGCACATACGCCCTCATAGGAAAGTGAATTGGCTGATTCAATACTGAGTAAAATCTTATGTGCTGAAATAACACGAGAATTGGGATATTCTTCTTCAATTATCTTTAAGGCATTTTTATGTAAATCAGGATCATCAACAGTATTATCGATATAATCAATAGCTCTTTTAATTGTTTCTTTCATATGTCCGCTTGTAATATCAAACAATTCACCTAGACAGAAACGTATCTTTGTCTTTTGGACAAAAATAGGAATGATATTAGTCAGATATTCTGTCAAAAGAGAAAAGCGCTTAATATTATAATTCTGTTTAAACCAGGAACTAATCAATGTTGGAATCAAAAGAATGGTCAATAATAATAAAACTAAAATATATTGAAATTTAAGATGAGAAATATAAGCGATAAAGATTACAATGGCCATTAGCACAAAAGCTTCAATCAGAAAATCTTTGGTGTGATAATTAAAACCATATTTTTGTATATCATTTTTAATTTCTTTAATACTGTATCTCTTTAATATATTTTTCATCGTTAATTAAATCAACCTTTCTATCTTCTTTTAGAAAATCAATATACGCATTGATAAATTCTTTTTCTTTATTCTCATAGAATTTCTTATATATTCTTTCAGGTATCATTGTCTTTTGTGGACTTCCATCTTTTAGAATAATCTTGCATATATTATTTTTATCTTTGCGATCAAAGAAACAGATTTGATCTATACTTCTTTTGACGCCTGTATTAGAATATTCTGCTTTGACTTTAATTGCGTAATCAAAGAAAGTATAAATATCATTTTCAAGTCCTGTTCTGGCATTATCTCCTGCCATGTTTAAAATGCGGTCAGGGACTTCCCATACATTTTCTGCATGAATTGATGTCAGGGCAACACAGCCCGAAGATGCGCCTTCAATAATTCTTAATATTTCTCTTCCTCTTGATTCTGATATGATGAGCCACTTAGTGTTTAATCTTAAAGCATCTCTGATGGCCTGTTCATTGGAATAATTGTCTGATATCTTTAATGAATAAATATCTTTTTGAGGATATAGACTTTTTAATTTCATTTCCAGTGTATCTTCAACAGTTACAATTGGATCGTTATTAGGAATAAAACAACATAAGTATTTTTCTAATTCTGTTTTTCCTGCACCAACATCTCCAGTTATTACACCTGATAATCTTGCACGCATTAAACAAGGCAACAGTTTCAATACAAATTCACTCGCGTAGCCGCTTTTTAAAAGATCCTGTTTTAGAAGTCTTGCACAGGGCGGCGTTTTACGAATGGCTAAGCAGATGGCATTATTGCCTGAAACACTATTATGAACAGCTTGTATTCTTAGTTCATCCGTTTCAGCCTGTAAAGAAGGCTTGGAAATATTGAAGTTTTCATTAACCGAATTAGCAACTAAATTAGTGAAAATCTGTAGCCATTCATCAGATAGTTTTATATCTTCAACATATCTTCCTTTATTTAAATCAGTAAGCCATAATGCGGAACCATTCCATTTTATATCTGTCACATCATCATCAACGATATAGGGCCATAATTCTTTAAATAATTCCTCTTTAACTTCTAATGCCATCTGTTACCTCCTTATTATGGTAGATCTATGTTATCTTGTACTTTTTGACTAATGCCGCTCATTACGTTGTTTACATCTTGGTCAAAAACAGATGTTAAACCAGTTCCGACTACAAGTAATGCAACTACAACAATAGCCGCAATCATCACAAATCCATATTCTTCAAATAATGATTTCATAAGCTCTCCTTTCTAGTCCCTATAATTCTTTATTACCGACAAACACTAAAAAATCCTCACTTTTTTGAGGATTTTTTTAATTTTTTTAATTTTTTGTCAGTTAATAGCTAGAAAGGGCCTCTTTAAAGAGCTCATAAGTGTCAATAAATGAACCCGAATTCCATACAATATAGCCATCATAGATGCCGCTGTCAATTAAAGCTCTGATTTGTTCATCAAGCTTATCATTATCATAGAAGACGAATGGCTCATAAATTGCGTTATAGCCTTGAATATAGGCTCTGACTTTGGCTGGTGTAGGCGTTAGAGCCTGCTGCCTTTTGGCATTGCCGCCCCAAATTGTCAATAATTTATATGGTACTTCCCAGACAACTTCTTCAATTCCATAAAAATGAGCACTAAAATGATCGGGATATGGCATAGGTGAAATGACATCCACAACATTTGAGATGGCTGGCCAATATTGTCCATATGCACATACATAGCCTTCTGCTGTTTCACCAAAGACATCAGCCGATACATAGCCACCAACTGAATGCACCTCATCAGCAGCATACATTAAAAATCTTTGAATAGCTTCAGCGCGTGTTTCATTATATTCGTTTCTTAAATCTAAAGCATTTAAGACATCAGCGAAATAGTCAATTTGTTCAGGGAATCTGACATAATCATATTGGATTTCATTAAAACCAATATCTTCAATACATTCTTTAGATAACTCGACATTGTATTCCCACACTTCCCTGCAATATGCACTAGGCCAATAAGCACCACCATATAAAAATGGTTCATTATTGTCATATAAATCTAAGATGGCATATTCAGGATGATCTTTCATGAAATTTGAATCTTTGAATACTGTGATACGGGCTATTACATATAGTCCGGCATCTTTACATTTTTTGACTTTTTCAATAAACTCTTCTTTACTGAAAGCTGCTGCATCATAACCGCTTGGTGATTCTTCTTTCATTATTGGTGAAGCATATGTAACAATATGCGAATCACGAATATCAATAACGAAACTGTTCACATTAGTGCTTAAAGCATATTCAATATAATCTTCAATATCATATAAAGCATCTTTATTTATATATAATGTCTGACAAACATCAGGCATAACATTATCCGCAAATTCTGGTTTTTCATTTTCATAATAATCTAGACTGCTGGCAGAGCCTGCTCCATATGGGTCATTTGTGCGTTCTAGGAAATATTTACTGTAGCTAGAATCATTATTATTTTTTGCGTATGCTTCATCAGCTGTTAAATATTTATTCAAAACATAGCCACCGTCAAATCCATATCTGTCTACTGTGCCATCTTCTTTTAATGGTGAATGAGATGTGATTAATATTTCTTCACCTTTTTTGATTAGGCCATTTAACTTACTGCCTTCTTGGTCTTTATAGACACTGCATGTACGATATACCCATAATAGTTTTTCTAAAACAGCATCTTCCTTTTCATCAACCAGATTTTCTTCAAGAACATAATAAAGTTCATCATCTATATAAGCTTTAAGATAATCAACATCTCCTATCTTTTTTATCTTTTCTGATACTTCAATTGTGTTGCCTCTAATGAAAGATGCTTCTTCTTCATCTTTGTTTAAGACATAGACAACTGTTTTATCACTGGCTAAATATTTTGTCTGTGTTTTAGGTTTAGCATTATAGAAGAATAAAAGATAAACTAATGCAGCACAAACTAACAATAATAGAATGATTAAGATAATTAATAATACTTTTCTTGTCTTTTTCATATATTTTCTCTTTTCTATTCTATTTTAAAACATTTTATTTAATATTTATTTGTTCCTCTTAACATAAAGGCTCTTAATACTTTAATCGCAACTTTTATGTGTAGTGGCCTTAAAGCTTTGTCGGCTTTTATGATTTCTTCTCTAATGTTTATTTTTTGTGGACAATGACTTTCACATTTGCCACATTTAATACATGCATCCGCAAACGCTGCATCTTTTCTTAAAACATAAGCCATTCCAAATTCAACTCTACCAGCCATTTTTGATTCATAATACATTCTATTGTATGCACTAAACAAACAAGGAATATCAATCCCTTTTACACAAGGCATACAATATCTGCATCCTGTACAACCAACTTTCTGACTTTTCTTTATTTCTTTGACAACTTCTTTTATAAATTCTCTATCTTCATCACTAAAACTGTTTAATCTTGAATAGTCGGCAATAGCACAATTCTCTTTAACCATTTCTAAAGAATTCATGCCTGACAATACAACATTTATGCCTTCTTGATCAAAAAGCCAGAGAAAACTCCATTTCACTGGCGAATAATGTCTTATGTTATTTTTCATCATTTTCTTTACGCTATCAGGAAGTTTGTTGGCTAAAGTTCCACCTCTTAATGGTTCCATAATGATTAAAGGAATATTTAATTTTTTAGCTTCTTCTAGACCACTTCTTCCTGCTTGGCTATATTCATCCAGATAGTTATATTGAATTTGCGCAAAATCCCAATTATAGTCATTTAATATTTTGATAAACATTTCTGGTCCACCATGGTATGAAAAACCAATGTTTCTTATTTGTCCATTTTCTTTTTTATTTTTGATCCACTCTATTATTCCAAAACTTTTTAGTTTTTCCCATTGAGCATAGTCAGTAAGTGAATGCATCAAATAATAATCAATATAATCTGTTTTTAATCTAATTAATTCTTCATTAAAATATTTATCTATTAATTTAGAATTATTAATCATATATTGAGGAAGTTTAGTCGCAATATTTACTTTTTCTCTTATCTTGTTTCTTTGTAGTATTGTTCCTAATGTTTCTTCGCTTCCTGGATATAAATAAGCAGTGTCAAAATAATTGACACCACTTAGATATGCTTCCATTATTTCTTTTTCTGCTTTTTTAACATCAATCTTTCCACCATGGCTTGTAAAGCGCATACAGCCATAGCCTAATATTGACAGTTTGTTTCCGTGTTTATCTTCTCTATATTGCATAACTGCTAGTAAAAAGTAGGCTAAGCCTACTTCATTATTTTATATCTTTTAAGAATGCTACATAAGCTCTATAAGCTTCATAGATATCTACTTTACTTGCGACTTCATATTGCGCGTGCATATTATGTAAAGCGATACCTGCATCAATTACTTCAATATCTAAATTAGCTAAGATATAAGCGATAGTGCCACCGCCACCTTGGTCAACCTTACCTAATTCACTTGTCTGGAAGGCAACTTTATTGTCATCCATAACTCTTCTAACTTTAGCAATAAATTCAGGGTTGGCATCATTTGATCCGCTCTTTCCTCTTGCGCCAGTATATTTATTGAAAACGATACCTCTGCCAAAATATGCATTGTTGTTGTTTGGTGAAGAAGCACTTGGATAATTTGGATCAAAGGCAGCACTTACATCACTTGAAAGCATCATTGAATTCTTTAAACAGCGTCTTAAAGATAATTCATTATATTCATTCTTCTTATTCATTAATTCAGCAATGGCATTTTCAAATGCTCTTGATTGCATACCAGTATTTCCTTGTGAGCCAACTTCTTCTTTATCACTTAGGATACAGCAGCTGCTTCTTTCTGGTGTAGTCATATCTAAAATAGCTCTTAATGATGTATATGCACAGATTCTATCATCATGTCCATAACCCAATATCATTGATTTATCTAGACCATAATCTCTAGCCTTACCTGCTGGTACAACTTCAAATTCTGCTGAAACAAAATCTTCTTCTTCAATATCATATTTTTCTTTTAATAATTTAAGAATATTCTGTTTAACAGGATCCTTTTCTTTTTTATCTTTTCCTTTAAGAGGAATAGAACCTACAAAGACATTTAAGTCTTCACCTTCTACAACTTTTGCGCCTGTTTTAGCCATTTGATCAGCAGCCAAATGAATCAATAAATCAGAAATGCCGACAACCGGATCATCATCTTTTTCACCAACAACGATATCAACAGTTGTACCATCTTTCTTACATACAACACCATGTAATGCTAAAGGTGATGCGACCCACTGATACTTTTTAATGCCACCATAATAGTGTGTATCAAATAAAGCTAAGCCACCATCTTCATATAAAGGATTTTGTTTTAAATCAAGACGTGGAGAATCAATATGTGCGCCAAGAATATTAAATCCTTTTTCTAATTTCTCTTTACCAACTACAAATAGCACTAAAGATTTGCCTCTGTTATTTAGATAAACTTTGTCACCAACTTTTACTTTGGTAACTTTTTCTAAATCTTTGAAGCCTGCTTTTTTCGCAAGTGCCAGAGCATTTTTAACAGTTTCTCTTTCTGTTTTTGAAGCACTTAAAAATTCTTTGTATTCGTCACAAAAATCCATAAGTGCCTGTAACTTTTTACCACTATAATTTGACCATGCTGTTTCCATATTCTTCCCTCTTTCTATAATATTGTTTCCATAATTATTTTTAATGGTTTCATGCCCATTTTTTCATAAAACTTTTGTGCTCCTTCATTTAACTTCCAGACATTTAAAGTTAAATATCCGCATTCTTTTTCCTTAGCTAACTCTTTAACATATTCAAACAGTTCACTTGCAATGCCCTGATGACGATATTTTTCATCAACACATAAATCTTCAATATATAATTCTTTTCTAGCATATTTAGAAAAGCTTTCACTTTCAATAATTATTTTAATACAAATATAGCCAAGTATTTTCTTATTTGCTTCATATACATAGAAAATTAAATCATTGCCATTTAATATTTCAATTAATTCTTCATCTTTGAATTTCTTTGTGCCCTTAATAAATATATCAGGCCTTCCATTAGCATGAACATCTTGGACTTGATATAACAAGGCGTTTATTCCATTTACATCATTTATATTCGCTTTTCTAATTGACATAGTATTATTATAATAATTTTCTACATATTATTCACAATCATCAACTTCATTAAATGATTTTCCATTATCAAAACTGTGATTATAGATAGAAAATGATTTTAATGAATCATTTTGAGTGTAGTTATTTTTTTCTTTTTTTAAATACTTGTTATAGCTGTTATTATTAATGTCTGGATATGCTAAATATAAATATGTAATTTTATTTTCTTTTTCATTAAGTAAAGCGTATTCATATTTTCCAGCAAAACCATCAATTGTTATGTATGATGGATAATCATAAGAACTATCATCATATTTAATAATATTTACATATTTTTTAGAATCATTTCTGCATGATTCATGAATAGTAATACTAATGTCTTTTAAACGCTTTACTTCTTTTGAATATTCTTCAGCGCTATAATATGCATCCAATAATATGTAACCTGAAATATTGAATAAATCTTCTTGCAGATAAGATTTGAATATTGAACTATTCAACATTTTTTTATTATCAGGAAATATTGAAAGATTTGAATCAAGATCGCCTTTATATATTTTAATAAAATAATACTTATCATAGTTTTCTATTCCTTCAACTATTGGGCTATAAGCAAGCACATCAGCATACTCTATAGCTTTTCCTATTATGTGATTTTCAGAATTAGCAGTTTCTATATAATCTTCATAATAATCAAATTCTATTTGAATAACAGCACCTTCGGACCATTTAAGAATGTTTTCTATTTGTGGTTTAAAGATTGATCTTTTAGAATCATAATTAATGATTGTACCATCAACATCAATGAACCTTGTTTCATCATTAAACAAAACTGTTAATTTGCTGCCTTTTGGAAAAATAGTATTATTCACTTTATTATTTACAATAACTTCTACACTATCATCATTCCAATTAACAATATTAGCAAGCAATTCTTGTGTATTATCTAATTTATTAAATACAATCTCACTGCTACTTTTATTATCGAATAGATGAAAGTCCGATATCAAAAGGCCTATTGCCGCTATAACTATTAACCCTATAAGGATAATTCTTGTGCTTACTTTAAACATAATTTCCCTTATTCATTTTATATCTTTCAATAAAATAAAAAAGTCTTGTTTAACAAGACTAATTATCTCATGGAGCGCCTAATAGGAATCGAACCTACAACTTTTTGAACCGGAATCAAACGCTCTATCCATTGAGCTATAGGCGCATTTAGTTGCTAGAGCCAAATCCACCTTGCCGCTTATTAGTTACTTCTTCTTCAACAGCTGTGTAAAACTTTAAGAAGATACCTTGGACAAAACGATCTCCTTTTTTAATGACAATATCTTTATTTCCTCTATTAACTAAGGCAACAATAATATGTCCTTCGTTTAGTGCGTTATAATAATCCGCATCAATAATACCAGTTGTATTAGCTAAAGACATTTGATATTTAAAGCCTAAAGAAGAACGAGGATAGATATTTAAAACATATCCTTCTTCAATATAACAACGAATACCGCTTGGTATCTTAATCATTTCATTTGGTTTTAAGATAAAATCTATCGGACTTGTAAAGTCATAACCAGCTGAACCTGTTGTCGCTCTTTTTGGTAAAACAATATCATCGTAAAAATCATCTTCAATATTTAAAAGATCTTTTAAGTCCTTAGAAAACTGTTCTCTTGATACTTTTTCAAATCTTGCAACTGCCATGTATAAATTATAACAATAATTCCTTCATTAAAAAATTATAAACATTATCGAAGGTTATTTTTCTTATATCTTCATCATTAAAGCCTAGTTCTTTAAATCCCTCAATTAAATTCTGACTGTATGATGCGTTCTTCATATCGTAGCACATGTCGTCATCATAATCACCAATTAAAAAATCCATATAATCAAAGCCACAGGCAACATGTTCAATACCTACTAAATCAGCGATATATTTGCCATGTTTAGCCAGTTCAAATGCGCTTTGTTTATTTCTATCCTCATTCACAAAATCTCCACAAGCATTGAGGCCAATTATTCCACCTTTATCTGCAATTGCTTTGATCTGTTGATCAGTTAAGTTTCTATCATGATTGCATAGTCTTCTAGCATTAGAGTGGGTTGCGATAATTGGCTTAGAACTTGTACTGATTACATCCCAGAATCCTTTCTCATTGATGTGAGATACATCAATAATCATTCCTAATTCATTCATCTTCTTAACGACTTTAAAACCGTCTTCACTTAAGCCTCTTAAAGGGTCTTGTTTCCAGCCATTAGCTAAAGCATTTGATTCATTCCAGACAAGAGATGCAACTCTAACTCCATTTTCATACATCCAGGCAATCTTATTTTCAACATCTTCTTTAATGCCACACATTCCTTCTACTGATATTAATGCTAAAGTTTTATCATCGCCAATCAGATCTTCTTTAGACTTAATCTGTCTTAAAGTATCATTATTACTTAGAATTTCTTCATTACAATATTTAATCATCTCTTGCATATAAGACCAATCTTCTTTACCTTCAAAAAAACAGGCAGTGAATATTCCTTTAACATCACCTTTTAATAAATTCTCTTTATTATATTTTTTAAAGATTTCTTTTTCACCAGCAAGTTTTCTTTCATAGAAGTTAGTGCCCATATCGGCATGCATATCAAATATTTTCATAGTATTCACCTTTTCTATATCTATGATAACAAATATGGCTTGTAAAGAAATTTTTTGTATGATATCATTATTAAGCGCCAAATATGGCTGAACGCATTGGCATGAGGAAGTACTCAAGAGGCCGAAGAGGAGGCCCTGCTAAGGCCTTAGGTCGGGTTTCCGGCGCGAGGGTTCAAATCCCTCCTTCCTCGCCATTTATATATAAATGCAGATGTAGTTCAATGGTAGAACGCGACCTTGCCAAGGTCGACACGAGGGTTCAATTCCCTTCATCTGCTCCATTACAAACAAAAGCCTTAATTCAAAGGCTTTTTTGATGCTTTCTTGCGAGCTTGGGTGGATTTTGGGTGGATTTTATTTTTACTTAAAGTCAACTAGCGGGTCTTCTTTAGTCCTAAATAGTACAAGGTTTAGACAAGGTATTAAATCTTAATAAATACTATAATAATCGTTATTTGTTGTTTCTCCCTTTCTCTTGAAATTATTCCAAAAGTTTTGTATATTGAGATTGTAATCAACCGAATCAATGCCGCTTGGGAATTGTCCCCTTGTGCCATTTGTTAAGGTTGATTTTTATTTTTGTTAAAGTACAACAATCTACGATAAGGTAAAAGATTATTAATGATCGTTTTTATACCTATTAATAAATGGTTTCATTCTATGCCCTTGTTATTATTCTACTAGGTTCTATGTACAATTTAATTCACAACCACCACTATTTTTCTTTCACCATCTTGTAGAATGATGTTTTTTTCATATTATTTATCTGCATGGCTTGTTTAGCAGTAATCATACCTTGTTTCTGTTCTTTTATTATCGAATCCCAATTATAAGGTAATTATATATTAGGTATACTAAATTGGTTTTCTTCTTTTTAGCAGCTTATTTCAATTCAATAAGTGCATCAACTATTGCTTGTGCCAAGTCTTTTTGCTGTGTAGCGTTTAGCTCATTTGATGTTCTAATAACAATTGTACCAATTACCATATGATATCCAGAAGAAAATACTGTTCCATCAAAAGAAGCTAAATATGAATTTCTTTGTTCTGCTCCATCAACGGTTTCGTATACTTCTACACTGCCTCCAGCATCTGTACCTTTTTCTAGAATAGTCCCATTATATGGATAAATCTTGTTTTGGTTTAAATTAGAAGAAGCAAAGAATATATCAGAAGTATAACCACCTTGTTTATGCAAATGATTATTTGGATCGTTATCTTCTGTAGCAGGTTCCATGCCGATTATCTCTTCAACATTAGCTAATCTTGATAATACAAAGTCTTCGCTAGGATTTGTTACTTGCTTGTATTGAGCGATGCTATCATTTAATTTTTTCTTCACTTCATCCATTGCTTTTATTTCTTTTTCGTAAGAAATGGCGTTTAATTCACTAGTTTGTTTGTTTATATCTTCAACTTCTTTTAGCATTTCAGGAGCTTCTTTAATAGCTGCATAAGCCTTTAAAATTGTATCGTTAGCATCATCGATAGTAGTTGTATCTAATGGTGTTTCTCCTTCATCTATAATTGATTGCAAATCATTGATATTTACCTTTAACTCTTCAGTTCTGTTATTTAGTTCAGCTACAGCATTCTCAAACGCTGCTTTTGCTTCTTTCTTTTCTGCCGAACATCCAAATAGACAAAATGTTAGCAAAACAATCAATAATGTTGTTAATATCTTTTTCATAAATACTCCCTTATACAATTAATATATTAGCATACATTCTCAATCTAGGCTCTTCAGACGGAGCATTCCTCAAATTTAATACTTATCCCTACATAGTGTAGTAATAACCCATAAATGTTTTTATATTGGTAATATGTCATGATATTAATGGAGGTATGAGTCAATATGAAACATTATGAATGATAAAAATGTTAAGAAGAATGAACACTTGTGTTTTTCTAAAAGAGTTAAGCTACAATTTTGTCTTGATCATAGATATGATTACAGTGCTGAATTATTATCTGAAAGATTAAATGTATCTAGATGGACTATATACTATGAGATAAGAAATAATAGATTAAGACTTAGAACGACAGATGTTGTATTCAATCATGGCAATCCATATCATTGTGAACTATTAGACAAATTTCCATTTTGTTGTAATGGTTGTTTTAAAAACCCATGTTCTCATAAAAGATATGTTTACGATGCCTATGAAGCTGATAATAAAGCTAAAAGAGTTCTTATATCTTCAAGAAGTAATACCTATTTAGTAAGAAATGCTATTAAAACTTTAAATAATCAAATAAGTCCATTAATCAAGAATGGTCAATCTATACATGTAGCCAAGATTGTTTCTGGCTGTAAGTACTCTGAGTCAACGATAAGAAATTATATTGAAAAAGAAAGACTAGATGTTAAAAGAATAGATTTGCCTAGAGCTGTCAGATTTAGATCTAAAAAGGAATATAAATATACAGGACCTAAACTATCAGTAAATGTCTTAAATGGTAGAACTTATGATGATTATCTTAAGTTTATAAATAATTCATCTTTGTCACATAAAAGAATTATTCAGGTTGATAGTGTTATTGGCAAAAGAAATGATAGACAAGCTTTATTAACTATATACTTTCCTAGTTATAAGTTTCAAATAGGAGGGCTCTATTATAAGAAAGCTGATGAAGTAGTTCATATACTTAAAAAGCTTCATAAGTTAGGTAGAGAATTAGGCTTTGATCTATTTAATGTAGTGCTGGCCGATAATGGTCCAGAGTTTCATAAGTTGTATGAACTAGAAATAGATGAAAACAC
>CAMKTV010000009.1 GCA_946415785.1 uncultured Solobacterium sp. | reverse complement strand
TAAAGATTGTTTTAAATTCTTTAAGGCCTATGCCAAAGGGAATTAAACCATATTTATCATCATGTAACATTATTACATTTTCATCTTCATCTTGTAGATATATACCACTTGTGAAGATGCCTAAAATTTCAAAATGTTTAATTCCCTTTGAATAATTATTCAAAAGATTTTTATCAATAAATCCTTTAATTCTATGCATTAGCCTTAATATAGTTATAAGTTTCTATCGCAATGCCAAGTTCTTCATTGGCAGGTATAATTTGAACCTTGATTTTTGAATCAGCGCTTTGAATGTATCCATCTTTTGGAACATTATTGTTTAGTTCTTCATCAATTGATAAACCGAAACAGCTTAGGGCTTTACATACTTCTCTTCTAATCATGGCAGAGTTTTCGCCAATGCCACCAGTGAAGACTAATTTATCTAAGCCACCCATTTCTGCGTAGAATGAACCGATAAAACGAACGATATCATTTACATATACATCTATTGTCAAACGACATCTTTCATTTCCTTTATTGGCAGCTTCTTCGATTTCTCTTAAATCATTACTGATACCTGACATACCAATAAGACCGCCCTTATGACTTAAGCCTTCAATTATTTCTTCTTTACTTAAGCCTTCATTTTCTAAGAATAAAGAAATATAAGGATCACAATCACCACTTCTGTTCGCATGTGGTAGACCAGTCTGTAAAGAGAAGCCAAATGATGAATCATATGATTTGCCATCTTTTATAGCACAGATTGAACTGCTGCCACCTAAATGACAGCCGATGATGCGATTATATTCACCATCTCTTCTGGCTCTATTGGCGATATAAGTGAATGATGCACCATGGAAACCGTTTTTCGCAATACCATATTTTTCATACCATTCATAAGGAATTGGATACAGCTTATTCTTTAGAGGTATTGTGCGATGGAATGATGTTTCAAATACACCGACCATTGGTGTATCACCTAAGATCTCTTTAAACTGTTCAATAGCACTGATATAGGCTGCATTATGAACAGGAGCGATGAATAAATAATCTTTCATACCTTTCATAACATCATCATTTAATTCAACAGTACCATTAAAGCCTTTAGAAATAACCGTCTTAAAACCAATAGCTTCAATTTCATTGATTGTCTTAATGACGCCTAATTCTTCTGAAACTAAGTCTTTTAAGAATAAACTAATACCAGTCTGATAAGACTCTAAAGCAACTTCCGTTTCATTATGTTCTTTTAGTGATGAACTATTTTTATAATGGTAAATACCATTTAGTGAGCCAATTCTTTCGATTTTGGCTTCACAAAGAACTAGCTCACTAGGCATATCATATAATTTAAATTTTAAAGATGTTGAACCAACATTGCTTATTAAAACAAGCATTTATCTTTGTACCCTTCCACTAGCGTTGCCACCAGCTAACGATTCAACTTCTGCTACAGTAACTTGGTTGAAGTCTTTTTCAATACATTGTTTTAGACAAGATGCTGCTACGGCAAATTCAATAGCTTTTTGATCATCATAGCCAGAAACTAATGCATATACTAGACCACCACCAAATGAATCACCACCACCAACTCTATCAACTAATTGGATGCGATATTCTTTAGAGAATGTTGCCTTATCGCTTGCACTATCATAAATCATGCCTGCCCAATCATTGATTGATGCGCTGATTGATCCTCTTAAAGTGAAGGCAATCTTCTTACAGCCAAATTGTTTAGCTAATTTTCTCGCAACAGATACATAACCATCATGGTCTAATTTACCAGAATTGATATCTGTATTTTCTGCTTCAATACCAAAGACATCTTTTGCGTCTTCTTCATTAGCGATACATACATCAACATATGGTACAAGTTTAGACATGCATTCTTGAGCTTGTTGCGTAGTCCATAATTTCTTACGATAATTCAAATCACAAGAAATCATGATGCCCTTTTCTTTAGCTTTCTTACATGCTTCTAGACATATTTCAGGTAAATCACCACCAAGAGCTGGAGTAATACCTGTAAAATGGAACCACGAAGCATCTTTAAAGATTTCATCCCAATCAAATTCTTCTTTTTTAGCTAAAGCGATTGATGAACCAGCACGGTCATAAATAACTTTAGAAGCTCTTTGAGAAGCACCCTTTTCACAATAATAGACACCAAGTCTAGGTCCACCTCTTAAGATATAGTCTGTATGAACACCATATTTTCTTAAAGAATTCACACATGCCTGACCTATTTCTTGATTAGGAACTTTACATACAAAGTATGCATCAAGTCCATAGTTAGCTAATGATACAGCGACATTAGCTTCTGCACCAGAATAAGATACATCAAAGTTGTTAGCTTGTACAAAACGATAATAGCCAACAGGATCAAGACGCATCATTATTTCACCAAATGTTACAACTTTACTCATAGTTACTCCTTTGCTGCCTTTAAGATAGCTCTTGCAGCTACTGTTAATTTTTCATATTCGCCATTATCAATATATTCTTTCTTAGCTAAGTTGCCACCAACTCCTGCTCCAGAACAGCCAACCGCAAGATATTCTTTGATGTTGCTTTCATCAACACCACCTACGGCCATCATTGGAATATGATTTAGTGGAGCTCTTAGAGCCTTAACATATTTAGGGCCAAAGCATCCTACTGGGAATACTTTTACAAAATCAGCACCAGCATTATAAGCTGTTAAGATTTCTGTTGGCGTTAAAGCACCAGGCATTGAAATCATGCCTAATTCTTTTGTACGCTTAATTGAAGCTACATCAGTATTAGGTGAAATGATAAATTCACCATGGTGTTTATATGTCAGTTCAACAAGTTCAACACTTGTTACAGTACCTGCACCAATGTGCATCTTACCTTCAAAATGTTTAGCAAGTTCTTCAATTATTTCAGCAGTTTCTTCCCAAGTTTCTGGTTTTGATTGATTATAAGTAATTTCCGCAAAACGAATGCCGCCTTCATATAATGCTTCAATGACTTTTAAGCATTTATCTTTACTAGCACCACGAACAATAGCAATTATCTTCTCTTTTTTAATTTCTTCAATTAATAATTTCTCGTCCATAATTTCTCCTATAGTCCATATTTTTCGCAATATGCTTTAAATGCTTTTTCGAAACATTCCATTGGAACTCTGGCCATACCAGCACCAATTAAGCCACCCTCTTTGTTGAACATACCACCATGAATACATGGACAGATACCAGTTTCAATAACTTTCATCATGTCGATACCACTTGGTAAGAAATCAAAGTCTAGGTTAGGAATTGGATAGTTGTAGTTTTTAGAAATACAGATCTTTTCCATTTCTCTAGTTTGAGCAATAGCTTCTTTTAGGCTCATGCCTCTTAAGTTACATACAATTGGACTTGCTGCAGCAGCTAAGCCACCCATACCAGCACATTCAACGACACATGAATCACCAATCCAAGGTAATTGGTCATCAATTGTATATTTAGCACTTGTATATTGACCAGTCATATATGGAGCTTCAGTTTCAAACCACTGATCACCTAGTGCGGCAATCTTGATACCAAACCTTACACCATTACCACAAACAGCTGTTACCATTGTTGAATATTCTCTGCCAACATTACCTAAATTTGCAGCTCTACTAGCACCTTGTCCGAAACAATGGAAGAAACGTGGAGTTTCTACAATATAATTCATAGATGCTAATAATTGATCTCTAGGCACATCATCAAGTTTAGCCATATCTAACAATACTTGATGTTCAAATAATAAGTCAGCAGCAGATTGTCTTGTATGGTTTTCGTCCCCCATCTGCATTGATTCAGCAAGAATTGGTTTAAGTGGTAAACCACCTTTTTTCTTGGCAACCTCATCCATTGGTGGAAGTAAATAATCACGCATATGGTATAGGTTTTCAGCGATTTCTTTAGAGTATAGACCCCATCCACAGAAACCACCTTGGAAACGAATGCCTTCAGCTGGGAAAGTAGCAGTAACCTTACCATTGTTGCGGTCTTTTACAATAATCATCGCAACATTTTTAGTAATGATACCAGTACCTGCACCAACAGTATTTGTATCAAGGGCAGAAATCATCTTGATCTTGCCAGATTTGATTAATTCAAGAGCTTCTTCTTCAGTCTTTGCCCAGCCTTCAAATAGACAGGCACTTACCATACCTCTTTGATGAAGCATAACCATTTCGTCAAATGAAATTGGAGGGCCTGAATGAGTTACAGTATAGTCATCTAGACCTTCAATAATGTTACCTGCCAAATCAACACCAATCCATACAGGGTCAGCATTGATAAGCATATCAACAGCTTCTTCATTGGCTTTGTTCATCTTATCAGCGAATGCACTAGCCATGATTTCTTTAACTTTATCAGCTAATTCAGTATTTACTTTTACTGGAGGCTTCCAGTCGATTTGGGCAACTTCGACACCTTGTTCAGCTAAAGCATCGTAAAAAGATGAAATACCTACATTAATAACTTTCATTTTTTTATCCATTTAATTGCCTTCTTTCTAATTCTTCCATCATTGCTGAAGCAAGTTTTGCAGATTCATAGTTACTGCCAGTAACAATAACTCCAGCGTCTTTTAATAATTTAACTTTTTCTTTAATATTTTGAGGGTCATTATCAGAGCCACAAATATTAGCGATAAAGATTACTGGAACACCAGATTCTCTAATCTTTTTGATTTCTTTGGCGTGTGAGCCAATTGGATCTCTAGCTACACCTGGACCAGTGATGAAATCTAATAAGACTACACCAACTTCTTCATCTTTTAATTCTTCACGTAAACGTTTTAATCTTAGTTCAGGATTAAATACAGGGTGTGGTGCTTCAGCTGTGAAATCTTCAGCACCCATATCAAGAATTGTATGCCCTACACTTACATGTGAATCAACTAATTTTTCAGCATATTTATTGCCTAGATTAGAATGTAAAACAGTGTTCTTATTATGTCTTGAGAAATATAATAAGCCTTCTTCAGTGAAAGTACCACCACAATATAGACCACGGAAATATTTTCTTTCTTTCGGAAGCTTAGCTACTTCTTCCTTCGCAAGTTTTAAGATTTCTTCATCTGAGAAATAAGGATTTTGTTTTTCACCAGTAATCTTTTCAACTGCTTTTAAAGCTGCTTCTTCTAATGAGAAAGCACCTTCAACTTTATGTTTTTCAAATAGAGATTGATCACTTCCTAAGAATATAGCGATAACAGGTTTCTTACATTCATCAGCTCTATATAATACTTTATCCATTACATTGATATCAGCCAATTTAGATACAAGAACGATAACTTTTGTATTGTCATCTTTTTCCAGTCTTTCAATGCCTTCTAACATTGTGATACCACCGATTTCTGGATATAAGTCTCTACCACCAGTACCGATAATTTGTGAAACACCTAGGCCTCTATGTTCAATGATGCACGCAACTTCTTGAGCACCAGAACCTGAAGCACCAACGATACCTACAGGACCAAATGAATTCATAGAACCAGCCGCAAGTGCTACACCATTAATTAAGCCTACACCAGCATCAGGGCCCATTACTAATTTGCCTTTTTCTTTGCCGTATTCTTTGATTTTTCTTTCTTCTTCTAAAGTTACATTATCAGAGAAGATAAACAGATCTAATCCTTTATCTAATACTTTGATAGCTTCAACATAGACATATTCTCCTGGTAAAGATATTTGACATAAGTCATATGTTTCAGCTTTTAGTTCAGCATCATCTAATGAAGTAAATTCAACATCGCTTTCAACATTCTTACGGTCAATGATATCCATTGCCATCTGAATAGCAGCGTCTAATTTTTCTTCACTTTCACCATCTACAGCGATTACTAAATCATCAACAGTAATATCATCAGGAAGAATGAATCCTTCTTCCTTTAATACACGCTGATTGATAACAGTCGCCATGGCAACTTCAGTATTTTCAATGCCATCTAGTTCATTAACTCTGCCTGCTACTGACATCAAACTTACTGAATCAACATAACGTTTTTTCTTAACCAGAACTTTTTTCATTATGATTAAATCCCCCTAAATTATTCCCAAATACCACCTTTTGACATTGGACCAACATTCTTTGCGAATAAGCGCAAGAAACGAGGATAGTTTTCACCTTTAAATTCCCAATGGAATTCAGCTTTTCTCTTTTCTAGTTCTTCATCAGATACTTCCATATTGATAGTTCTAGCAACGATATCAATATCAATCATATCGCCATCTTTAATTAAGCCTAATGGACCATAAGCGGCTTCTGGAGAAATATAACCAACACTTAAGCCAGAAGTACCACCAGAGAATCTACCATCAGTTAAGATTGCACATGAATTGAATAATCCTGAATAACCCTTTAGTTCTTCTTGGAAAGTAAATGCTGTTGTGCCAAAACGAGCCTTTAAGCCTAAGAATCTTACAACACAAGCATCACCTGCCACGATCTTACCAGAACGTAAAGCTGCTAAAGCATCATCTAGAGAATCATAACATTTAGCTGGTCCACGGAATTTCATCAAATTCTCAGGAACTGCAGCAATCTTGATAATGCCACCTTCAGGTGCGATATTACCATATAAAACACCAATACCAGGTTGTTTAGATACTGGATTTTCTAATGAATGAATTACATCATCGTTATAGCATTTAGCAAGTTTAATATTATCGCCTAATGAATTACCGGTAACTGTTAATACATTTGTATTTAATACTGGTTCCATCTTTTTCATTAAAGCAGCTAAACCACCAGCTAAATCTAAGTCTTCAAGTGAATATTCACCACCTGGAGCTAAGTGAGATAATAGAGGAACTTCATTTGATGCCTTATCAAATTCTTTCCACCAAGGAAGATCATAACCTGCTTCATTAGCGATAGCTGGGATATGAAGAATTAAGTTTGCTGATGCAGCAACAGCCATATCAACTTTGATAGCGTTTTTAATTGATTCAACAGTGATGATATCTCTTGCAGTAACGCCTTCATAAACTAGGTTCATGATTTGTTTACCAGCACGATATGCTAAGTTGTATAGTTCAGAACTATCAGCTGCCATTGTTGAGTTATTAGGTAAAGTCATGCCCATTGCTTCAGCCATCATACACATTGAGTTAGCAGTAACCATTGATGTACAAGCACCACAAGTACCCCAAGAGTGTTCAATTAGGCCATCATAGAATTCTTTATCAATTTTTCCTTCAGCATACATACCAACTTTATCTTGAGCACGGATATGTAAACGTTTTTCACCAGCATATCTGCCAAGTGGCATATAACCACCAGTAACGATGATTGTTGGAATATTAAGTCTAGCAGCACCCATTAAGTGTCCTGGAACAACTGAGTCACAAGTTGATAACATAACCATACCATCAAAGAAATTTCCTTCAACAGTTAATTCAACTTGGTCAGCAATTGAGTTACGGCTTGGTACTTCAATGTATCTTGGATCTTTTAATACCATACCATCACAGATACCAGTTGTTTCTACTTCAAGTGGTAAACCACCAGCTTCTCTAATACCTTGTTTAACACGTTCAGCTAACTTATCAAGATGAACATGTCCTGGATTATATTCATTCCATGAATTCACAACACCGATTAATGGACGATGTTGTTCTTCAACGGTATAACCCATACCACACATCAAGCCTTTTCTACATTGCTCTGCTTCTGAGAACTCCCAATAAGATCTCATGTCTTCATACTTCTTCTTCATTTAAATCTTCCTCCCTTAATTATTAATTAACGATATTTCCATCGTTTGATCCTTTTTGAATACTTCTGTATGATAATTATTTAAAGGATTATTTGGATAATCACTTCTTTGATGACATCCACAAGAATCCTTTCTTTCTTTTGCTGATAATAAGATGGCTTTAGAAGCAATTAAATTATTCTCAATTGAAATACGTCTAAAGTTAACTTCATCATCATCACTTCTTTTAGATTCTTTAATCTGTTTTAGGATATCAGAAACTTCTTTATATGCTTTTTCAAGTGCTTCATTATTTCTTAATACTCTAGCACCTTCTCCTAAAGCTTCTTTACGTTTAGTTTCTAATTCTTCTAATTCATTTAATGATAATTCTTTTTCTAAGCCACCAATTGGCTCATAACTAAACTGTAATGAATCTAAATTATCTATATCATTTAAGATAGCTTTAGCTGCAATACGTGAGAAGATTAAAGTCTCTGCTCCAGCACTGCCACCAATACGATTAGCACCATGTAAATGTCCTGCAGCCTCACCTGCTACATATAAACCTTTAATATCTGAATGACAGTTTTCATCAATTAGGACACCGCCTAAAGATGTATGGGCTGCATTAGATAATTCAACAGGTTCTTTACATAAGTTGATACCGACATTAGCGTATCTTGTGATAAATGGTTCATATGCTTCATGAAGTCTTTCTTCTTTGACACCTGATGCATCAAAATATATTCCACCATGTTCACTTCCATTGCCTGCTAGAATTTCTTTTTCAATGGCTAATGATAAGACATCTTTATTTACTCTTTCACCATTTTCAGAATATTTAAACATGAATCTTTCGCCTTTGTTATTAGTCATGATTGCACCTTCATAGAATAAAGTAGTAATCATTCCCTTGCCTTTTATTTCTAAAGGCCAAACAGCGCTAGATGGTTCAAATTGCACAAATTCCATATCTACAAGTCTGCATCCTGCCTCATAAGCCATGGCAGCACCATCACCTGAAATATCTTTAGAATTGCTGGTAAATGGGAAGATGCCCGCAAAGCCACCAGAACACAATAAGACTGCTTTAGCATAAACATTCTTGAAACATTTATTCTCTAAATCATAACAATATGCACCATAGGCTTTATTATTCTTTATTAATAATCTTAATGCTCTTAAATTTTCACTAACTTCAAAATTATCTTTTTCTTGAAGTTTTTCATTTAAGATCTTTAAGACTAATGCACCAGTATGATTACCCTGACCTACTACTCTACCATATGTAGAACCTAGAGCCTTACGAGTCTTCATCTTGCCAGTTTCATCTTTATCAAATTCAAAGCCTAAATCTTCTAGATATTCTTGAATCTTTAAAGAACCATAACATAATTCATCAACTAATTTTCGATCACCCTGATTTCTTCCAGAAGCAATAGTATCTTCGATGAATTTATTTACATCATCGCCCTTTTCAACGCCGCAGATATTAAAACCAGAAATGCCAGGAGATGCCCCCAGACCATTTCTTAACATTCTAACTTTCTTGCCTTGTTTTACCAGTTCATAGGCAGCAACAGTACCTGTCATGCCTCCGCCAATAACTAGTACATCATAACTGTTCATTATAGTTTTTCAAACTCCTCTTTCATTGAAACAATCATACCTGTTACTGATTGACCACCATCAACATGGAATGTTTGACCAACGATGAAACGATTGTTTTCAGGTTGAGCTAAATATAGAGTCATATTAACGATGTCATCTGTGCATCCTAAAATGCCAGCTGGAATATGATCAGTGAATTTCTTAACCTGTTCTTCAGAATATCTCTTTGTCGCATCAGTAGCGATAAAGCCAGGAGCGATACCATTTACTCTGATACCATAAGGTGCTACTTCAACACCTAAAGCTTTTGTGAACATATCTAGACCAGATTTTGCTGCACAATATGGGATGAATTTTCTCTTAACCCAAGTAACTGTACCATGAACTGATGAAATGTTAATGATAGCGCCTTGAATATTATTCTGTTTCATATTGCGAACAGCGTATTGAGCACAATATGCTGCAGCATTAAGATTTAGATTAATTTGACTTTCCCAATATTCGTAAGGAATATCTTCGAATTCTCCTGCTGGAATCTTTAAAGCACCACCAGCATTATTGACTAAAATATCAATAGTCTTAAAGTCTTCTAAGAATTTTTCCATTAAGCCAAAAACTTCTTGAGGATTGCTTAATTCAACCTTATAAAGTTCAGCTTTTACACCAAATTCTCTACATTTTTCTAGAATAATTTGAGCTTTTTCAAAATTACGATTATAAGTTAAGCCAACATTAATTCCTGCTTTTGCGAAAGCTATCGCAATGTCTGCACCTATACCACTAGATGAACCAGTGATTAAAGCATTTTTGTTCCTTAAGTCTGACATATTATTTCTCCTCGCTTTTATTTATATGTTCATTTACTGTATAAACAGCCATAAATAGTTTTGGTGGCATACCACATCCTAAATCATTAATCATCTTAACAGCGATATCACCATCATCTCTGTTGCCTAAAGCCAATTGACTATCAACATATTTCTGATAAATATTAGTTATCTCATAAGATAGTTCTAATGCCTTCTTAACATTTTCTTTACTTTTGATTATTGAACCAATGCGATCATAATCATGGCCACAGATAATGTTTTCAATATCTTCTTTTAACAGACGATTTAAGCTGTTACGATAATCATCAAGACTTTGATAGAAGCCAACACCCTGCGTAGGAGTGCCATTGCCTTGAATACTGTCCCCTGTCAACAATGTCTTAGTTAACTTATCATACCAGCAGACACATCCTGCATCATGGCCTGGAGTTTCAAATACACATAAACGATCATTTAAAAACTCACCGTCTTTTAAAACTACATCAACTTTTACACCTTGCAGATAAGATTGAGGAGCTGGTGAATATTTAGGATATTTGGTTCTGATAGAAATAGCTTTTTGGGCTGGATTTTCTACATTGTCCTTATCAGATTCACTAGCTACTACTTTAATATTTGGATGTAATTGTTTAATGCGGTAATATGACCCGATGTGGTCACCGTGACTGTGAGTATTTGCTAGATATTTAATGTCTTTAAGTTCTAGTTCTAGTTTATTTAATGCTGGGATGATATATTCATCACAATCATCTAATCTAGAACCGGAGTCAATCAAAACTTTTTCTTGGCCATTAAAGAGTATGACTCCTGTCCAAGAATCTCCAAATGGTACTTTTAATAAATATAAATCTTGAAATATTTCTTCAAACATAATGCTCCTATCTACCGAGAACTATAATTTCTGGAATACCTATTGAATTTTCAGAAGATAATTTGATATTAATTGAACTTGCCTCTATTTCTTCTGCAAGTATTAATGCACAAGGCTGATCATATGCGATCTTGCCATTACGCATAAATCTTTCATCATCTAATACAACTTCTTTAACTGTTATATTCTTATCTTCACTTATAAAGTTAACTTCATCTAATTGACTTAGACGCATAAAATCTTTAATACTTGTATAGACTAATACGGCTTTAATATTCTTATTACTGCCAAAATCAATAGTTATATTTGTTTCACCAGGATTAGTGATAAATTCACCAACTGGTGATTGTCTATGTAGTGGAATAAATCCATCATTTAATAAATCTACACTTACACTACCTGCTGTGTTATCACAGCTTATTTTTGCATCAAGTGCTAAATTCTTATAGCCACTGATAGCTTCTGGAAGTGGTTGAGGTGTACTTGTTGGGCCATTTGCCTGCATGACTAACTGTCCTTGCGAGTTTTTTACATAGACAACTTTATCAACTGCTGGTTTTCTGCTTCCATCAATATTCAAATCATTATAGAAAGAATGATAAACAATATATAATTCATCTCCTACCATGAATAATGAATTATGACCAGCAGATTGTCTGATGCTTGTGGCTTCTGTATAGATAACAGTTCCACCATCATTGTAAGTAATCTTTTCAAATGGTCCTAAAGGGCTGTTTGATATTGCCTGTCTTACCTGATATTCAGCCATCATATATGTGAATGTTGAATAATGCAGATAATATGTTCCTTCATGATACCAGACGAAGCAACCTTCATTAGTTCTTCCACCATCAATAGCTATTTCTTCACTGTCAGGACTTACAAGTCCAAATTCTGTAATTTTAGTTAATGTTTCATATTTAGGTGTTGCCCAATCTTCCATTTCCATACCGAAGATAAATGAATTTTCTGTATATTCAGTATTTAAATCGGCAACAAAATATAAATATTTCTTACCTGTTACAGGATCAACAAATGTTGAAGCATCAATGGCTTTAATATAGCCGATCTTACCATCATGTCCTGGCAAAGAAGATCTGTATTTAGCAGGCATTTCATTTACATGTTCTTCAAAGGCAATTAGTGGCTCACCAGTATTCTTATTTTCATTGCTTAATTCTGTAAAAGGACCAGCAGGAGATTTTGAAGTAGCTACTGAAAGATAGAAACCTTGATTTTCATCAGCTCTTTGTCCTGAATAGAATAGATAATATGTGTCACCATCTTTAATTACTTCAGGAGCCCATAGTTGTCTATCACACCAAATTCCTTCAGCCATAAAAGCCGTATCGCCTTTACGCCAATCACCTAAATTATAAGATGTATAAACATTAAAGCCCTTGCAGTTTAAATCTTTAGTTGTGACATACATGTAGAAGCATTGTTTACCTTCTGAGTCAACGTCAACTAAAACATGAGGGTCTGCTCCATATAATTCAGTTTTATTAGTGTAGAATAAATCGCTATCAGCTATATCAACAGTTTCCACTTTATTACCTCCACTACAACCTGTAAGGAGTAAAAATACCATTAAAAGCACACTAATTGTCTTTTTCATAAATACCTTGCCTAATCAAATTTAAGTTTTAGATATGTAGAAGGATCTGTCTTACTAGCCTTCTTAGCTACAGTATTAAGTTCCCTTCTAATAACGCCAGTATCTTCAATACAGTGAATTTCAAAATATACTCTTAATGAGTCAAAGTCATCCTTAGATGTAAATCCGAGCGATGAATATGGTACATAGAATTCAACTGTATAGCCACTAGCTTCTGTTACGTTTTCTAATGTTGCGTTCTTTAGTTTTACAACATGTGCGCCTTTAAACCATGAACGTAACCAAGCTTTTTGTGATTTAACGCCAATTTGTCTTTGTGATTCGCCAGAAGGATCAACCCTAATCGCAACACAATATTTATCAACTGAGCCCTTATCTCTTGATGCTACTAATAATAAGATATTAGAGTTTTCAGTAACTGATGCTTTTGGATCATATACAAGATTTGCATCATGTGCATCAACATAGAAATATACGCCACCTTCATCTTTATACATATATAAATCAGCGAATGTTTCAGATGTTTCTTCATTATTGGCATATAGACGATATTTTGGTTCACCATATTCTTCATTGTATAAACCATCAACGTCTAATATAGATTCACAGTTCTTCCAATTTGATTCAATTGTTTCAACTTCAAATGAATAGTCATCATATAAAGCTCCCTTCTTACCTTGACTAGCAGCTGAGCCATCAGAAGCCTTACCTAATAGAACAACTTCAGGAATAGCGATACCATCAGGGTTATCTGGATTGACGATTTCGATTGTAACTGAATCAACATCTAATTCATCAAATTCCGCAATACATGCTGAACCGATAGCTGGTTTATTATCTTCAAAATTATAATAATCCCAATTGTATTCAACTGGACCAATTGAAACTTCACCAGTCTTGCCATTCTTTGTGTAATGGAAAGTAATCTTTTCAACTTGGTTAAACATTGAATCATAATTCTTTGAGTTATAAACCATAACAGCTCTTAGTGTTACAAAATCATCAAAGTCAAATGTCAGTGTAGTAGTACCATCACCTGCTTTATATTCAGGAGCTAAAGAGTTGTCATGATATGGAATACAGCCATCAACTAAATATTTCACATCACTGCCATTTCTTGTGTTATCAGAAGTGATAGTTGCTTCTTTGGCCATATTGCGATAGCCAGAAATTGCTTCTGGAAGTGGTTGAGGAGTAACACTTGGACCATTTGCCTGCATTACAAGAACGCCATCACTGTTTTCTACCCAAGCAACTTCATCAACCGCAAATTTTCTTGATCCATCATAATCAACATTATTCTTAAATGTCATATAAGCAGACATAACTGAATCACCAGCTTTAGTTAAGCCGTGGATACCAACTGCCTGTCTTTGGAAATTGTATTCAGTGTAAATAACTTGTGCACCATCATCAATATCAAATTTAGTATATGGTCCCATAACACTATCAGCTACACCAGCTCTTGTTTGATATTTAGAGTTGTAGTATGTGTATGTTAAGAAAATCAAATAATATTTGCCATCCTTATAGAAACACATAGGACCTTCATTGGTATTACCACCTTCAGTGATTTCCTGTTTCTCTTCGATTGTTGTATAACCAAATGAAGTAATTCTCTTTAATGTTTCATATTTAGGAGTAGCCCAGTCTTCCATTTCGATACAATAAGCACCAGATGCTTCAGCACCAGAAGTACCTAAGTCAGATACGAAGAATAAATATCTTCTGCCAGTTTCTGGATCAATAAATGGAGAAGGACCGATAACTTTTATAAAGCCACTTGTTCCATAATGTCCAGTCTGTTCAGAAACATAATTAGGATTGAATTCACTTGTATGTAATTCAAATTGTAATACTGGTTCTGCTGCAGTCTTTGTCTCACTTGTAATCTCATAGAAAGGTCCTAAAGGACTATCAGCTACGCAACATGAGTCATAACGTAAAGTTCCATCACTTCCCCAAGGAGCACTATAGAACATGAAATATTTTCCATATTCTTCATCATAGATACATTGAGGAGCCCAGAAACCTTTATAAGCCCAGTTTTTATCAACATCAGGCATAAAGGCATTGCCCATACATTCCCAGTCTGTCAAGTTTTTAGAACGCCAAACTTGCAAACCAGAAGTATTGATATAACCTGAAGTAGCATAAATGAAATAATAGCCTTTTTGATCACCTTCAGTACAATAAAGGATTGAAGGGTCAGCACCCCATTCATTACTTGAGTTAACATAGAATAATTCTTTGTTTACTTCTTTTTCATTACTATCGTAGCTGTAATAAGATAATTTGCTTCCACCACAACCACTTACTAGCATCACTGAACTGATAGCTAATAAGATTGTAATGATTTTAATAATAGTTTTTTTCATAGTCTCTCTCCTCTATCCTTTAATTGAAGAGCCAATTTGGCTAGCAATGATACGTTTTTGTAAGATACAATATACAACTATTACTGGTAAGATACCGATTGTACATGTAGCACAAGCCATTGCTAAGTTTCTATCGCCACCTACCATGGCGAATGCAGATCTAATAACCAAGATGATTGGCTGCTTATTTGCGTTATTAATCAAATATAGCGGCATCAAATAGTTATTCCAAGCACCAATAGCAATCATAATAGATCTTGTAATAGTTATTGGTGTTAATTGCGGTAATATAATTCTAAAGAAAGTATTTGTAACATTTGCACCATCAATTCTAGCAGCTTCATCTAAAGCAACAGGAATTGAATTGATAAAGTTCATATAAATGAATGAACAAGAAGGAATGCCTCCAGCAGCTGTTAATAGTGCCAAAGCGAATAGACTGTTTGTCAAGCCTAGCTTTGTCATTAAGGCATAAGTACCTACTAAGGTAACAACACCTGGAACCATCATAATTAACATTTGTACTGATTTGATAGATTTAGTTGTACGCTTGCTTCCTCTTGATAAGCCATAACCAGCCATAGAGCCAATTACAACTTCAAGTAAGATAGTTAAACTCGCATAGATGAATGAATTCTTAAAACCTATCCAAACCTGTTTATTCATGAAGGCATCTTTGAAATTACTTAATTTGATAACTTCAGGAAACGCCAAACGAGATGAATAATCTGAAATATCTCTAACTGATAGATTCAATAATTCATATAGAGGCCACATTGCGACAAAGCATACAAATACAGCAACCAACAATATCCAAACTCGGAATCCTTTTTTCTTTCTCATATTAGAATTCCACCTTCTTACTATTTAAATATTTATTAATCGGCCAAGCAATCACAACAATTATGAAGAAGAATACAAAGGCAATTGTAGCTCCATATCCTGCTCTAAATTGTGAGAAATAATATTTAGATATTAACTGAGTCAAAGATGAAGATGCACCATCTGGTCCACCTGCACCCATTGCACCGATGATATCGTAAATCTTGAAGCTGGCGATTAAATTAAGAATTACAGATGAGATAATTGAAGGCTGCAATAATGGAAGAGTTATATGAATAAATTCGTTCCATTTATTAGCTCCATCTAATCTGCATGATTCTTTTAATTCATTAGGAATACGTTGTAAGCCAGCCAAATATGTAAGCATTGTAGAACCAATGTGTAATATTGAAGTAGTGAGTATTACAACTAAGATAGTTCTATTTCCTGTTTGCATGAAATAAATTGGCTCAATACCAAGTTTTCCTAACAATTCATTAAAAATACCACCATCATATTGATAGAAATAATACATGATCTGACCCATGATGAAGCCAGAAATCATTATTGGTAAATAGACGATAGCTCTTACAGCGCCACGTCCCTTAAATTCTTTATTAACAAATAAGCCTAATGCTAAGCCAACGATGTTTTTAACAATCGTGATACCGAAAGCATAACATAATGTAGCTTTAAGTGCTTTCCAGAAATATTGGTCTTTAACTAATACTTTAAAGTTTTCAAAACCAGTAAATTTCATTTCTGGAGAAAAGCCATCCCAATCATATAAACAAAGTCTAAAAGCATTACCTATAGGGAAGAATTTAAAAGCAACTACCATGAAAATGGCTGGTACTATAAATAGGAAATATTTTCTATTTAACTTTTTTTGCATAAGTTCTCCTTAGAGGTTATATAAGTATTATTTGTATAAACGTTTAAATTCTGTTTGTAGATAAGAAATGATTTCATCTTCACCCTTCTTAGAGTGATCTGCGAAAATCTTACCAGCAACATTACCTAAAACACCAAACATACCACTTGGTAAGTATTCTCTATCGAAGATGTTCTTATAAACCATGTTGTGGTCTTTATATTCTTCTTCAAGTCTTAAGAATGCTTTTGTACCATCAGTATCATCGTTTTCAAGAACTGGTTGTTGGCAAGCTTTACGGCCTGTAGCACTTATAATCTTTTTAGTTACTTCTTCTTCAGATAAGTATCTTAAGAAAATCTTAGCAGCTTCAATATTCTTAGAATTCTTAGAAATAGCGAATGCGTCACCTTCACCAACAGTGATAGCTTCTACACCTTCTTCAGTTGATGCTGGGAATGGGCCAATAGCGAAATTGCCTTTATTGTTCATTTCATACATTGTTTGAACAGATGCAGTGTTATCACCAATGATGATTCCAGCTCTACCAGCAGCAAGTCTTTCCAGAGTATCCATTTCGTTCATTGATCTAGCATCAACAAAGAAATAGCCATTATCGATTGCTTTTCCATAAGCTTGAATTACATAACGATATTCTTCCCAGTTCCATGTACCATCGATTAGTTTATCAGCAACATTTGCGATTTCACCATCATAAGTTAGCCATGTACCAACAGCATTTGAAGTTAAACCAGCATTTGGTCTAGATGCAAGTGGTGTAATACCATATGCTTTAATCTTTTCACATGCTTCCCATAAATCATCCCAAGTATGAATTGATAAATAATCAACACCAGCTGCTTCACAAACATTAACATTGTAAACAACACCATTGATACCTTCAGAAATCATACATACATAGATTGAGCCATCTTTATCTTGAATAACACCTAATGCTGAATCTGTATAATCTTTACAATAAGGTTCATCTCTTAAATCTAAAGAATAATTCTTATATTTCTTGATTGACCAACCAGCAGTTACATAAATATCAGGCATGTTGTTTGCGGCCATTCTAGTTGTCATCAATGTTGCATGGTCACTTCCATACCAGTCAATAGTGATAGTAGCACCATAACGGTTTTCAAAAGCTGAACATACACTCGCAAAAGCAGTTTGCGCATCACCTGTAAAGTTAACAGCGATTTCTAGGTTTACGCCTGCTAATGTGTTAGCATCAGGATTGTCTTTAATTTCCTGATTTGGTTTCTTGTTGTTATTAGACTTTCCATCATCACCTGAACATCCTACAAGTGAAAATACTAATAACAAGCTCAATAGACAAACAAATACTTTCTTCATAAATTTTCCTTTCTAATCTAAATATTCTAGATCTTCCTTGTCTAAACTAGCTATTGTATATAATCTCCAAGCACCCATCCAGGTCTGAAGATTATCGTTAAAATGGCCTCTTTCTTCGCATGTTGGACGATATTTAGTCCATCGACAATGGAAGAAACCTTCGTTTTGTGAGCCAAGTGGTCTAACATTTCCATGAACTGACATGCCCTCTTCAGTAGTAATGCCAAGTAATGCATTGCACCAAGTCATCTTCGCCCACTTACGGTAATTTTCTTTACCAGTCAAATGATAAAGTTTGAATAAATCATAAACTAGTAATGCACCCCATGGATCTAGTGCGGAGTGTTCTGCAGAAATAAGTGTTCCACCAGTTGTGTAATAACCGAATTTGGTAAATTCAGCATCAACTGGATAGATTGCATCATACCAGAACATCCATGAGAAGAAATATTGAATAGCTTTTTCAGCTCTTTCAAGCCATAGTTTATCCCCTGTAAATTCATATAAATCTAATGCTGCTCTTACAAAAGGATATGCTGTTTCTTTATCTGTACATAGACAATCTAATGCACCTGCTGTACACACAAAATTATCTAAATCTCGCTTATAATAGAAATCCATTGCTTTTATAGCGGTATCTAAATAAGCTTGTTCCTTAATAGTCTTATAGACTTCAGTTAAGCCCATAATCATAAAGCCACCAGCACCACCATCAGTCTTCTTAGGAGTGCCATCTTTATACCAGGTCTTACCAAAGCCATATTCATCTGAGAATGCTTTAACCGCAAAGTCAGCTAATTTCTTTGAGAAGTTTAAATAGTTTTCTTTTTCTATATCATGGTCTTTAAATAAATGATAAGCTCTAATCATTTCACACATTGCCCAGCCCATGTTACAAGCATCTGGCAATTGTCTTTTGGTTTCATCTGGATTAAAGTTTGCACTATAGAAAGGATGTAATAAACCATTTTCAAATTGTGTAGCACAATATGCATCAAGTGTTCTTTCACCTTGAGCAACATTTTCAGGTTTATTGTTATTAAAGCCATCTAAGGCAATAAGTCTGGCAGTCATAGCACCCTGATCTGCCCAACCAATTTCAAATCTGGTTGAGAAAGAAGATAGGCATGTATTTGCAGGATCTTCCATTGCAACAGCCATTGTATGTCCTACCATTGTTGCCGCATGACACATTACAAATAATTTATCTGAATAGTGTCCATGTAACATTGGCACACCCTTATATTCAGTAGTTAAGAATTTAAAGAAAGCAATTCCTAAATCCCAAACACGTTTATTCGATAAGACAGCTTCTTTATCAAATTTAAATAATTTATCACACGCAAACATCAAAGATGCAGTAGCATAATTCTTAAATTCAGGAACACATACAAAGATGAACATTGTAAGTTTTACAATACCACCTGGAACTAAATGCATATATTCTTCATATGGATCAAGCATTCTATTCTTGCCACCATATGTATAAGGCATTTCACTTACTGGATGGAAAAGACGATGTTTTAAATAGCCATCTTCATCAATTAATGAACAAGCACTTCTTAAACTTGCTTCATCGTTGTCACTTGCGAATAAGGCAACGCCATGCATTTCATCTTCTGATACAGTACAAGAAGGAATGCCTTCCCTATCATAGGCAAATACCCAAGGTTGTCCATCTCTTGTAAGACCTGTAGGAGTATTTGAGCCGCCATATGAATTGCCATTGTAGTTAAAGCCAGGGAATACATAATGATCAGCTTTGAAACTATCTTTTAGTTCAAAGATACTTTTGAATCTAATCCTCTTATCAGTAGTATTTGTAATCTTTCTTTTAATTTCGATACAATTACTATCTTTAAATTCAAAACTATCTTTAATTTCTAATCCTTCAACTTCACTGATTAAATAATTATTTTCTTCTTTGATTATATTGCCGAACTTTTCTTCGCCATTAATGACAACTGTAGCAGGCAAAAATTCCGCAAATAAATCATCTTGTTTTTGTTTTGTTAAATAATACTCGCCATTACTTTTTCTTGAAATATACATATTGACCTCTTTTTAATCCATTAGGTGTGTGGCTAATTAATAGCCACACACCTATTGATTATTAATTATTTAGCTTTTTTTCTTCTCTTTAGGATAAATGCAACAACGCCACCCGCAACAGCTAAAGCACCAACACCAGCACCTACGCCGATTACTACAGGGCTTAAGCCAGCCTTTTCTTCTGTTACTTCAACATCTTCAACTAGATCTCTTTGTCCAACAACTTCCATATTATCGAAACCTTCTTTATATTGACCTAGATCATAAGTTTCAAGATCTTCAGGAAGAGCTACGCCTCTTCTTGGAGTTTCATCATCATAAAAGACAGTAATCTTAACACTATCTAACACACCCCAAAGTCTCAATTCAATCTTGCCATCATAAGCTTGGTAATATCTACATGTGATGCCTTTTAATTTGTAATCTTCCCATTCAGTTGGTGCAAAGCCACCACCGCAGATGACATAATCACCATAACTATTTTCAATCATGATAGAAGTGATCGCATGTCCTTCAAGTGGTTGCAACCAGTATTTAATACCATTTTGTCTAGCATATGTTGCACCACCTGGTACATAAGATACAGCGTAGTTAGGAGTAAATTCAGTCTTAGCGCCCAAGTTGTATCCTTCAGCACGCATAACAGCTAATTTTCTTGTATTGATAATAACTTTATGAGTTATTTCACGATAGAATACTTTCACAGAACAATCCGCATCAACGTGTACTACTCTTATTTGGGCGATACCGTTTGAGTCAACATTATATCTAACAGCAGCACCATCAACAGCCTTAGTTGTTAATGTCTTACCATTAGGTAATTCTTTATTATCGATCTTGTATGTTTCACCCTTTGTCGTGAATAAGATATAGTCAATATCATATCCAAATTCAGGAGTTACATCATATCTGATACTTGTCTTGTTGCCAGCTTTTGAGTTATTTGTAGAGCCTTGCCATACAACAATCTTTTTAAAATCTTTGTCTTGTACTCTAGCACTTGCTGGAATATCTGCAATTCTAGCTGTACCATGCTCACCAACATCAAAGCTTACAGTATATTTGTGATTATGAGAAACATGGAATTCAATTTCGATATCATCAGTTAATGCCCAAACTCTTAATTGAACTGAGCCATCAGTTGAACGAGCGAAACGAACTCTAGCACCAGGGAATACTTTACCAGTAGCTTTATATTGTAATACTCCTTCGCCCATTTCATATGACTTACCACCAACAATAACAGTGATTGTATCAATATTATCGCCTAAGACAGTTGGTTTAACGATATATTTAACACCATTGTCTTCCGATGTGTACTTATTAAAGCGAATCTTATTTACACCATCAATCTTAGTTACAGGAGCTTTCTTAGCGATATCAGTTTCAATATCTAATGTTCTAGTTCCTTTTAATGTAACAACGCCATCATATGTGAAATCCAAATTAGAATTATTAGCAGCATATTCTTTACCTGTTTCATAATCTTTATAATAAACAGTAATCTTGAAGTTTTTATATACATTCCATACTCTTATTTGTGCTTCACCATAATGAGATTTATTGTAACGTACATATAAGCCTTGTAATTGTTTACCAGCAGTTTGATCTCTTTCACCATTCTTATGTATCTTATAAGACTCGAAATTATCACCTAATGTAGCTACAACTTCATATTTCTTAGTTGTCGTATTGTAGAATGATACTTCAATCTTAGAATATTCATACTGCATACCTGCTGTAGTAGATAAATACCAACATACAGATTTGCCTGATACACCTTCTTTTAACGCATCTTCTGGAATAGTAATTGTCTTATTGTCTTTAGAAACAGTTACTGTTTTTGGTGTTGAACTATCAAGAGTTACATTCAATCTTTCATCGGCAGATAACACTCCAGTATATGGTCCATATTCCATACTCTTACTCTTGTATTCAACTGAAATAAAGATTTCTTTATCAGTGAATATTCTGTCGAATCTGATATGTGTATCATTGCCATTCATTACAAAGACAAATTGACCAAATTCAGTATCTTTAACTCTTTCGTTAGCTTCAAGAATGATTGGCGCATGACCTTCAACTGTCATCGTTACTTTTGAAACAGTATATTTACTATTATCAACTAATGACAATCTAATGATATTTGAAACAATAATATCTTCATCTTTAGTGATTTCCGCATTATTACCAGTTAAGTCAGCAGAACTTGAAGTAATTGATTTAGTAATATATTTAACACCATCTTCAACTACAGAGCCTTCAGTCACAACAGAAGATACAGTCTTATAAGAGAATTTAGAGTCTGATCTTGCAGCATCTTCTTCAGTTTGTTTTAAAGTAACCTTAACTTGATATGGAGTAAAGTCAGCTTCATCATAAGGAATATCAGCGCCTTCATTAACGAAATCTTTATAATAAACCTTTAAGATGACATCTTTATTAATAGCCCATACTCTGATTTGAGCAGTAGAATCTGGAGCTTTGTTATATCTAATGAATAATCCATTTTTATTATTCATTACAGTTTTTGTTTGGTCAGCAGTATTTACTTTATACGATTCTAGATCTTCACCAATTGTAGTTAATACATCACCAGTAGTAGCATCAATGACTTCTAATTTAGAATATTCCAAACCATAGCCAGCAGTAGGACCTAAATTCCATCTAAAGCTGCTAGAGCCTGAATCAGAAGGAGTAGAATATTTCCAATTATAGTTATAAGGAATAGTAATTGTTCTGCCATCTTCAGATACTTCTATGCCATCAGGAACTGTGTCATTTCCTATTGTTAAGTTATAAGCTGAAGCAACCGTAACTGTATGAGCTTGCTCTGGATATGAAATTGGTGTGAAATCCAAATTAGAATTATTTGCAGGGTACTCTTTGCCTGTTTCATAATCTTTATAATAAACTGTAATTTTGAAGTTTTTATATACATTCCATACTCTTATTTGTGCTTCACCATAATGAGATTTATTGTAACGTACATATAAGCCTTGTAATTGTTTACCAGCAGTTTGATCTCTTTCACCATTCTTATGTATCTTATAAGACTCGAAATTATCACCTAATGTAGCTACAACTTCATATTTCTTAGTTGTCGTATTGTAGAATGATACTTCAATCTTAGAATATTCATACTGCATACCTGCTGTAGTAGATAAATACCAACATACAGATTTGCCTGATACACCTTCTTTTAACGCATCTTCTGGAATAGTAATTGTCTTATTGTCTTTAGAAACAGTTACTGTTTTTGGTGTTGAACTATCAAGAGTTACATTCAATCTTTCATCGGCAGATAACACTCCAGTATATGGTCCATATTCCATACTCTTACTCTTGTATTCAACTGAAATAAAGATTTCTTTATCAGTGAATATTCTGTCGAATCTGATATGTGTATCATTGCCATTCATTACAAAGACAAATTGACCAAATTCAGTATCTTTAACTCTTTCGTTAGCTTCAAGAATGATTGGCGCATGACCTTCAACTGTCATCGTTACTTTTGAAACAGTATATTTACTATTATCAACTAATGACAATCTAATGATATTTGAAACAATAATATCTTCATCTTTAGTGATTTCCGCATTATTACCAGTTAAGTCAGCAGAACTTGAAGTAATTGATTTAGTAATATATTTAACACCATCTTCAACTACAGAGCCTTCAGTCACAACAGAAGATACAGTCTTATAAGAGAATTTAGAGTCTGATCTTGCAGCATCTTCTTCAGTTTGTTTTAAAGTAACCTTAACTTGATATGGAGTAAAGTCAGCTTCATCATAAGGAATATCAGCGCCTTCATTAACGAAATCTTTATAATAAACCTTTAAGATGACATCTTTATTAATAGCCCATACTCTGATTTGAGCAGTAGAATCTGGAGCTTTGTTATATCTAATGAATAATCCATTTTTATTATTCATTACAGTTTTTGTTTGGTCAGCAGTATTTACTTTATACGATTCTAGATCTTCACCAATTGTAGTTAATACATCACCAGTAGTAGCATCAATGACTTCTAATTTAGAATATTCCAAACCATAGCCAGCAGTAGGACCTAAATTCCATTTGAAGCTGCTAGAGCCTGAATCAGAAGCAGTTGTATATTTCCATAAATATCCATAAGCAACAGTTGCACTCTTGCCATCTTGTGAAACTTCAACGCCTTCAGGTGCTTCATCGTTACTGATTGATAAGCCATCAGCTGAAGCAACTGTAACTGTATGTTCTTGTTCAGGATATAAGATTGGAGTTATATTTACGCTTTCATATAGATTTAAGAAACGGAAATATAAGATACCATCAACAGCACTTGCAGCTACTGAATATGCAGCTTTAATCTTACCGAATTTAGATAATACTGCAGTATCTACTGAACCATTGCCTACAAAATAGAAGTCTTCATAACGTGCAGGATTATTTGGAGAATAGAAACGCACACCCTTAACCTTAGCTAAATTAGGATCAATAGCAATACGGATTGAATGTGATTCATCGCCCTTTAGATCATAAGCAGGAACGCTGAATGATCTTCCATCTTCACTGACTACAGTATTAGCAGTCTTTTTATCAACATTGAATACAAGAGTAGCATCATTTTCATCAATATAAGTAACATTTACATCTTCGTATTCAATAGTAACAGTGATATCTTCATTGATGTTGTAGTATCTCAAGTTGTAGTATCTACCACCACTATCAGAACTTGAGAATTTTCCATAGTCATAATTTGTATCTTTATCATGAACAAATTTAACAACAGTGCCTTCTGGAATGCTTCCTGAATTAGTTTCGAATGTTCCATCCTGTTTCAAGAAATAACCTGAAGAAATCTTCTTGAAGATAATACTGTCAGCAGCATCTTCAATTAAGCCAGCTTCTATTTCAGCATCTGGGAATCTGATAACTTTATCGCCATATGCGAATGTAATGCTCTTAACATTGCCCAATGCAGCATTGAATATTGTGTTAACGCCACCTTCGCTTGCAAAATCTCCTCTTGTATAAGCTGCAGAATGTTCACCATCAAATAAGCCTTCACCAACTTTACTATCCCATTCAGAAGAACTAATTGGAGTACTAGTGAATGATGATGCATTGATATATCTTAATGTATGTTTAACAGTTACTTTAGCATAAACATCAGTATTATCAATTATCTTCTTAGAAAAATCATAAGGTGTAGTAAATGTCTTATCACTATACCAGCCGTCAAACCAATATCCCTCGATTTCAGGGTCTTCAATTTGAACTGGTGCGCTATTAAATGGAACAGTACTTACAGCAATTTCACTACCATCTTCTAATAAATACCTGAATGCTAAATCTTCATAATTTAATGTGATAATTAAATCATTTTCTAGATTAGCGAACGTTAATAGATAATTTGTTGTGCTGATTTGTAATACAAATATCTTATAGCCTTCAGCTTCTTCATCAACAATGCTGCCATCAGCCATAATATAATGTGCACCAGCCAATTCATCCAATGTTGCAGTAACACTATCAGATAATTTGAAGGCAATATTATTTAATACACCATGTTCAGCGTGAACATTCATTGTTGCTGAGCTAGTAGAAGCAAGTTCAGCTAATGAAGAATCACCTTTAAATAGTATATAATCAGCAGCATTTACAGTTGTGATTGGATCTAAAGAATCTAAATTAAAGGAATTTCTAACTGAAATGATATTGATTGGAACATTAGACCATAGAGCAGTAAATGTATCATCATCTGTAATTACTTCATCAAAATCAACATAATTATTTGAACTATCAAACCAACCAGCGAAATACCAGTCAGTATCTTCAACTACAACATGTTCTGACATAAAAGATGGTTTAGCAATCTTACCATTAACAGTCTTAACAACATTTACACCATTACTTAAGATACCCTTATCAGGAACTAATGTAATTGTATGTTGATATGTATATTCAACTTCGATATCACTTTCAACTTTATAATATGTGAATGTATTGTTCTTATATTGTAATATGTCACCTTCACTGTGAACTGTTACAAATTGATAATCAGCATTTAGATATAATGTCTTATCAATTTGACTATGTTCAATAACAGCAACTTCTTCATTTATCTTAACTGTGATATTGTCTACATCTGCTTCACTTGGTGTTACATTCATCACAATGCCAGCACCAGAATAACTACCAGAAATAATTGTTTCACTAGTCTTATTAGCGCCATCAACAGTTACGAAATATTTATCATAATCTTCATTGATAGTAGTAGAAGCAATATTCTTAACAGTAATTAGATTTTCATCATAATAATGAATTACCATATCAATAGCACCAGGTATTTCATACCAACGAGTTGCTACTGAACCATTTGCAGCATCTATTGAGCTAGCGAATTTAGTAAATGGCAAATTACCTTCAGAATCAATAGATAATTGTCCTGCAGGAGTTAAATAAATATCTTGCTTAATAACGCTGTTATTTAGAGGAGAAATCTGATGATCAACTCTGATTGAAGAACCATTGTAATATAGTTCAATATAATCAATTTCTGTTTGCCAAGGTTTATCATAACGATAATCCATTGCTGTATTTCCTTGTAAGCTAAATGCACTGTTTCTGCTACCCTTTAATGAATAGCCAGTATCATTATTAAGCATTGCGCCATTTCCAGTAAATACTGCTTCTAGAGTATGAGTTGAGCCATGGTCTCTACCATATCCATAATAAACATTCAAATAGAAGTCTTTACTTAAATTAGCATATACATTTAAATCATTTAATAATACAGCACCTTCAAGTGAGAATTCATTTTCGAATGTTTCGTCATCAGTGAACCAGCCAAAGAATGTATAGCCTTCCAAATAAGGATCGCTTACTGGTTCAATATCAGTTGCAGTATTAAATGGAACGATTCTTTGAGCATATAATGCACCTTGATTATAGAAAGTAACTGTTACATCTTTATATTTTAATTCGAATGTAACATCTTCATTTATAGTTAATAGATTCAATGTTAAATATTTAGTGTTTCTTCTGAAATCAATCTTCATCATGTCGCCTGATCCTGATGAAGTCTTTTTAACGCCATTTTGATCAATATAAACAGATTTATGAGAATTGCCAATTAATTCACTAGCAGCAAAACCAACACCATTAACTAAAATCTGTTCAACAGTTCCATAATCGAAATAAACAACAAGTTTGCTTCCAGAATTATTTCCCTTAGAAATTAGTGCAGTATTTGTTTCAGCATCAAATCTTAATACTTTTGTTGCGACAACAGGTGTACCACTAGCAGATATACCACCAACTACATTAACATTAACTGTCTGTTTAAATAATGCATATAATTGTACATCGCTATTTACAGCACTAGAGAAATCATATTCATTTTCAAATACACCATCATCTGTATACCAACCTAAGAATGTAAATCCTTCTTTTGTAGGATCAGCAGGCGCACTTATTGAAATGCCTTTACCAGTAATTACTACTGTATATAATTCTTCATCAACATAGAAACTAACTACTTCTTTTTCTAATGTCCAGCCTGCATAAACAGTAGCATCACCGTCAAATACAGTTGAACTAGTAACTCTGTTTTCGTCTGTAAAATCAGTAGGACTAGTAAACCATGCGTTTAATGCATAATATGTATCTCCTCCGATTTCAACTATATCTCTAACAGCATAACGAGAAGCTAATGTTCCATTAAATGAAACAGTATCTGTATATAGATATTTATCTGTAGTTGAATAATCTGAGAACTGTCCACCATTGATATTGAAAGTAATCTTATAATTGTTTTCCCATAAAGCGTAAACAGTTGTATCAGCACTGAATACATAAGCAGAATCTACTTTATGTTCATCAGTATATAAACCAGCATTGTTGTCATACCAGCCTACAAAATGGTATTTGATATTTTCATCTTCGCTATCAACGATTATTGCATCTTTAATAGTCTTAACATCAGATGAACCTAAAGTTGATGTAACGATATTTGTATATGCATAATCACTTTCTTGATTTAATTCGCCCATACCTGGATCAAATGTAACTTTATATGTTTCTTTCCATCCTGCATATAAAGTAGTATTTTCATCAAATACAGCGCCATCTGTTACTTTATTAGCACTAGAGAAGTCACTAGGGCTTGTGTACCAGCCATCAAATTCAAAGCTCTTCTCACCTTCAGTAGCTTTTGTTAAGCCATCAGGTAAAGCAACTGCTACTGTATTTGCACCACTTTGAATGATTGGTGTGGTTGATTCGTCAGCGAATTTTCCATTATTAGGATCTAATGTTACATTAACTGAATAATTGAATGTAACGCCTAAGTCTTTTGAAATATTATAGAAAGTAATCTCTTTAGTAGTAGGGTTATAACTTAAAATATCTGTTTCTGCATGTGTTGAGGTAAATGCATTTGCGTTATTTAAATACTTAATACCACTGAAATCATCTAATACAACTTTTTCATTAGTATTAAATAAAATAGAAGTAATAGTAGCATTTCTTGGACTAACCTTCATTACAAGACCTTCTTCACTAGAATAATTATTAGAAATAGTAGTTACAGTCTTGTTTTCAGTTGGCTTGTCTACAAAATATGTATCAAATTCTTCATCGATACTTGTATCAGCGACATTATTTACAGTTACTTTATATTCATTCTTATAATGGAACACTAACTTAATATCGCCAGGTACGTTATACCAACGGCTTGCCATATCCTTGGTATCACCAGTGCCTGATGCTTGGAATATCACAAGCTTTGTAGAACCAGCAGGGAAACTGCTTGGTCCAGCTGATGCAGTATTAACGGCTTGTAGTTCACCATTTAATAGATATACAGCAGCTTTAACACAATTTGTAGTACCTGAAACTACAGACTTGATATTAATCATTTGATCTTCATAATAAATATCAATTGATTTAATATCGCCTTGAGGTTTTTGGTAATACTTATTGTTTGTTTCGCCACTTGCAGGTCCATTTGCACTATAGCCACCAGGTGCTGTCTTACCTGAATATTTGTAGGCAGAATCTTCAAATTCACCAATTAAAGACATACCAGTAAATACCTTACCAGCAGTAGGTGAATATGATGGTCCTCTTCCTAAGCCATGGTAAATGTCAACATCGTATCCTTCTGTTGCATTTCCAGCACTAACTAAGTTTGTTGAACTTGATAAAGAAGTCAAACTCATTAGCACTGTCATTAAGATCACGAGTAAAGATTTTAAAATGATTTTTACTTTTTTCATAGTTATCTCCTCACCACATAAAAAGACAGATTTTCCATCTTTATATAAAGTTATTCTACCACGCAAACGCTTTCATAAAAACCAAAAAAACGCATTTTTTTAATGTTTTTTAGATATTTTAATTTATTTTCTTTTTTACTTGACAAATCACAAAAAACCTTACTAATATTTATTTGTTTATAACTAAAAAAAGGAAGGAAGAATTCTTATATGGAACTTACAATTAAAAGCGAAAGAGTTGAACTAACTGTCTCTTGTTTTGGGGCAGAAATGCGTCATTTAAAATTAGATGGATTTGAGTATTTATGGTGTGGTGATGAGAAATTCTATGGACGCGTTTCCCCATGTCTATTCCCTATTACTGGACGCTTTATGGATGGCTATTATACGCATGATGGAAAACAATATCCAATGCAGTTAAATGGCATCGCAATGGAAAAGCATTTTAAGATGGAACTTTTAAATGATTCGCAAATCAAATGTACATTAAATGAAGATGAAGAAACATTACAGGTTTACCCTTATAAATTCCAATTAGAGATTCTTTATACATTAAAAAATAATCTGTTAGATATCACTTATACTGTTACCAATAATTCTGATGATATCTTACCTTATTCTGTAGGTAATCATACTGCCTATAAGTGGCCACTTGTTGATGGACAAGATCCAAACAGCTATTTCTTCCGTTTTGAAAAGAATGAAACTTTAAGATCATTTAATCCTTTCGGCTGGACTGCTGATTTCTTGATTAATGAAAACATCCGTCCTATCCATCATAGCTTTTATGAAAACTTTACTCGTTCAATAAGAGATCCTAAATCTGAATGGCTAGAATATACAGGTGCTAATTGCGATTATGTTGTAAGAACATATCGTAAAAACTTCCCATTTATAGCTAACTGGGCAAGACCTGAAGCTGATGCGAATCTTGTGTGTATTGAACCATGTATCTCTATTTCAAGCCATGGACCAGATATCTTTGATAGAGAAGGAATCAGATCTTTAGATCCACATACAAGCGAAAATGTTTCTTATCAATTACTCTTATATAAGAAAAGTGAACAATAATAAAATCAAGGGGCTAACTAAGCCCCTTTTGATTATTTGTTTTCGAATTCTAGATTTCTTTCTGTATCAGGATTAAAGATATTTATTAATGCTCCATCACATGTTAATTTAAGTTCTTTGCCCTTTTCAAAGCCAAAGTCACGATTTTCTTTTGTTTCAGTGATAACACTTACAATATCACTACCATCAACATTTAGATGTAGATAAGTTTCTGAACCCATCATTTCACTGATATCAATTCTTCCTGTGAAGTATGGTTCACCCTCTTTTGCAATTCTTACATGTTGAGGACGCATACCAACGATAATTGATCTGTTTTCAACACCTTGTTTTAATAAGTTGTTTGCTTTTTCTTCTGATAATTCAATCTTAGCACCATGTACTAATACGAAATATTTTTGGCCTTCCTTAATCAATTCGCCTTTTTCAAAATTCATTTGAGGAGTACCAATGAATCCGGCAACGAATAGATTGATAGGATTTCTATATAATTCTTGAGGAGTACCAATTTGTTGAATCAAGCCAAGTTTCATAACAACGATTCTATCACCTAATGTCATAGCTTCAGTTTGGTCATGGGTTACATAGATGAATGTTGTTTGAATCTTTTCTCTTAATTTGATGATTTCAGAACGCATTTGGTTTCTTAATTTAGCATCCAGGTTAGATAATGGTTCATCCATCAATAAGGCTTTTGGATTTCTAACGATAGCTCTACCAATCGCAACTCTTTGTTTCTGACCACCAGATAGTGCTTTTGGTTTACGATCTAAGAATTCAGTAATATTTAAGATTTCAGCAGCTTCTAATACTTTTTCGTTTATTTCTTCTTTTGAAAGTTTAGACATCTTCAAAGGGAAAGCCATATTTTCTCTAACAGACATATGTGGATATAAAGCGTATGATTGGAATACCATAGCTATATCTCTATCCTTTGGTTCAACATCATTCATTAATTCATTATCAATATAAAGTTCACCATCAGTAATTTCTTCTAGACCCGCAATCATTCTTAAGGTTGTTGATTTACCACAGCCAGAAGGGCCTACAAAGACGATAAATTCTTTATCGGCAATTTCAAGATTAAAATCCTGTACCGCTAATACACCTCTGGCATCAACTTCTAAGCCAAGCTTCTTAGCCTTCTTGCCTCCATCTTCATTTGGATAAATTTTCTCGATGTGTCTTAAACTAATAGTTGCCATAAAATACTCCTCTTTTATTTTTTAAAATATTCATAGAAAGCAGAAGCGATCACTCCATACCCTCTTTGATTTAGATGTAGATTATCTTCATTATAATATGAAATGTCTTGAAAGTCTTGTTTAGTTTGATTATAGATATCAATAACTTCAACACCACTCTTTTTTGCAGCTTCCTTTTGAAGTTCCTGTAATGGACCATCAGAGAATGTTCTGATAAAATCTGTCTTACTGTGATTAATGATAGCTGTAGCTACATAAACTTCTTTGACACTTTCTAGTCCCTTATATTCATCAATAAGATCACATAAGCTTTCCACAAAGACAGCTTGCGCTTCTTTTAATGGATAAATAGAACGAATATCATTAGTCCCTAACATAATGATGATGATATCGGCATTAAATTCCAGACTGTCTTTATATTGAGTAGTGTTTCGATATGACAATTCAGGCTGATCAGACTTGATGTTGTATGCATCATCAGCTGCCAAAACATATGCAGCATTTTTTCCGAAGTTACCAATCTCATAACGATAGCCTAATAATTCTTCTAATTGTGCAGGATAAGACATAGCAAGTGGATCTTCTGATTTATAGCCATAAGTGATGCTGTCACCAATAAAAGCAATTCTAACTTTCTTGCCATTATATGGACTTACATCATCAAAGATAAAGCCATTATTTGTTTCTTCTTCGTTATTCATGTCCCCTCCAATACTTGGTTTCTTATTTATCTCTTTTTTTGAGCAACCAAACAAAAGCATAACCAATGTTACACATAAGAATACAAGTATCGTTTTATTTAATCTTTTACTCATCTTTTTTATTATAGTTCTTAAAAACTGTTAAACAAAGTTTTATTCTACTTCTTTTTCTTCTTGTGATTTTTCTTCTAATTGTTTCTTTTTAATCCTTGCTTCTTTTCTAATTGAGCTACCTATTTTTAAGTAAATGACAGTTGTAATCAATCCACCAATAAAAGCTAGCACAGAATATAACATAACTTTTAAAGCTCCTAGAGATCCTTTAACAACCGAGTTTTCCATTAGAACTTTAAATAGCGAAATATTATGGAAGTAATTCCACATAAATACGATTAGCCCACCAATAATAAGCACTAATGATAATACTCCGAATAATTTCTTTAAAAACTTTTTCATATCTTCCTCCTACTTATTCATCATCTTCATAAAAGAGATTAATTTGTCTTTTTTAATAGCACCTGCTTGACCACCACTTTTAGTACAAGCATAAGAACCACTGGCACAGGCATATTTTAAACATTGCGCAAATGGTTCACCTTCATTTCTAAAATGTAAGAATGTTCCCGCAAAACTGTCCCCTGCACCTGTTGAATCAACAACATCTATTTTATATACCTTTTCTTTATATGTTCCTTCTTTACTGAAACATTTAACACCTTTACTTCCATCTGTTACACAAATAAATTCACAGCCTTTTCCTAACAGATAATCAACAATATCAAAATCACATTTTTCTTCTAAACGTTTATAGGCATCTTTGTTTAAAAACAAGCCATCCGCAAGTTCTAACAACATCTCTATTTCATATGCTTCTTTATATTGACTAGAACCATCAAAGATAATCTTTGTGCCTCTTCTTTTAGCTTCTTTTAATAATTCAACATTTTTAAAAGATATCTTGATTGTATGCATCAAAGAATAGATATATGAAGCATTTAAGATTAATGATTTAAATTCTCTGTCTTCTTTATAGAAAGGTCTTTTAGGTTCTAATACATAGATACATTTTTCATCACCTTTTTTCATTATTAAACATTGTCCATTTGTAGCTTTTTTATCATATTTAACAAATGATGTATCAAGATGATATTTGTTTGCGCAATCGACAATGAGTTTACTATCTTCATCATTTTCTTTTAAATAATCGATATATTTAACATTGCTACCAAGACTTCCTGAAACACATGCAGCATTCAAAACACAGCCACCAACTCTTTTTTCTAAAGGCTTGGCAATACAGGCATCACCCTTCTTTAAAAAAGTTTCAACTTCATAAAAATAATCAATATCACTGCCGCCAATAAATAATAAATAATTATCCATTGTTTACCTCATTAATTCTTTTAGCTAAAGATAATAAATCATAATTATTTGCTTCATTTATTAGATGTAGATAATCTTCATCATAATAACCTTCAAGTGTTCCTGATAGTGCTCCAACAATTGTCGCAACTGTATCTGTATCACCACCAATATTAACGCCAGCTACAACTGATTTAAATGTCTTGCCTTCACAAGCTTTAAACAAGCCAAAGGCACATGGAACTGTTTCTGATGCACTTAAACCAGAGCCAATAATATCAGCTAGTTCTTTCATTGCCTTTCCAATATTACCTTTATATTTTGTCGCTATATTACAAGCTAATTTGATTCTTTTGTAGACGCTTGGATTAGCTAATTCTTTATCAGACTTCTTTGCATATCTTTCGCCAATTAAAGCACCTTTTAATCCTGCTTCAATCATTGAATCAACACTTGCGTTTTCATTAAGCGCTTCACTAACTGCTGCAGCTACCGCACATGCACCAGACAACGCTGTGCTATTAAAATGAGTTATACGACAAATAATAATCGCATTCTTAATTGCCAAATCTACATCACCATTACTTAATAATCCAATTGGTGATATTTTCATAGCTCCACCATCTGATCCTTTTGAAGAATCATATTTTATAAAATTATTGTCATTATTTTCTATACCAATTAATCTATTAATAGTTTTAATAGTAGTAGGCCCAGCCAAAACAAAATAAGGAGTTTTAGACCAATTGATTAAGGAAAGTCTGGCAATTTCATCATTTATTATTCCATCATTATCTAATATTGTTTGAGCTGTCACATATGCCAAAGAAAAATCATCAGTGACACTGCCTCTTTTAAACCCTCTTGCGAAAACATCATTAGGAGGAGTTATCACATCTTTTACTAAGCCATTGAATCTATCAATTATCTGTTTGGTGCTTCTTGTCTCGGTAGCAGCACCCATAGCATCTCCTAATGCTCCACCTAATAAACCACCTAATATTTTCTGTATTTTTTCCATTTTTTTATTTCCTAAAATAATAATATCATTTTTTTACTATTCTATTCTTTACAAAACCATTTTGTTTTGATAATATATATAAGCGCTATGGAGGGGTAGCGAAGAGGCTAAACGCGGCTGACTGTAAATCAGCTCCCCACGGGTTCGGCAGTTCGAATCTGCCCCCCTCCACCACTTAGTTGGGATGTAGCCAAGTGGTAAGGCAACAGACTTTGACTCTGTCATTTCGCTGGTTCGATCCCAGCCATCCCAGCCAGATGACCTGGTAGCTCAGGCGGTAGAGCATTTGACTTTTAATCAAAGGGTCCCGGGTTCGATTCCCGGCCAGGTCACCACTTCTACGCAGGTGTAGTTCAGTGGTAGAACTTCAGCCCTCCAAGCTGACTATGTGGGTTCGATTCCCATCACCTGCTCCATAATTACTGATAACTTCCAAAAGGAAGTTTTTTTATTATAAGTGAGGATTTTTTATATTTCTTGTCAATAATAATGTAGGAGGTGAAAAGGATTGACATCTACATTATTAAAAATTATCATATTTATTTAATTGACATTTTCTAGGAATAATTATATATTTTTCCTAGATAAAGGAAATTGAACAAATGAACAATTATGACAGAATTTTAACGTATGCCAAAAATAATTGTGGCTACATTACAACAAAGGAAGCTATGGCTCTTGGTATCAGCCGAGCATATCTTAGTAATTTAGTTAGCAATAATGAATTAGAAAGAGTTGGAAGTGGCACCTATAAACTGCCAGAATACCCTTTCGATTATTTCTATATTATTTCTAATTGTAGTAAAAACATGTGTTTCTCTCATTTGTCTGCATTATATTTGCATGAAATGACAGATAGAGTTCCTTTAATCTATGAAATCACTGTCCCATATAATTACAGCGGCAATCTTTTAAATATGGAATCAGTTTCTATTAAATATGTCAGCCATAAGATTTTTAATCTAGGATTAATGGATATCAAAACAATTAATGGTTTGCCTGTTAAATGCTATAACTTAGAAAGAACTATTTGTGATCTAATCAAAGATAAAAATAAGATTGATACTGTAGCTTATGTGAAGGCTTTAAAAGATTATGCTAGTTATAAGAAAAAGAATTTATTAAATTTAACAAAATATGCGAAAGAACTAGGAATTGAAAAAGAAGTAATTGAGATTATGGAGGTATTGCTATAGGTGAATTCAGACAAATTGAATTATATTATCAAAAAGAAAACGCAAGGAAATAATGAATTGTCATTGCATTTACATAAAATGTTCTTCTTCGACCATGTGCTAATGCGGCTTGAAAGAAGTAAATATAAAGAAAATATTATTTTAAAGGGTGGGGTATTATTGAGCTCTATTATCGGAAATAGCTTACGTACAACAAAAGATATTGATGCTTCCCTTAAAGGAAAGCCCTTATCACTCAATAATGTTAGAAACATCTTTTCAGAAATACTTAGTATAGATATTGAAGATAATGTAAGTTTTAAAATCGATAATATCGAAGAAATCAGATTAAATGATAAATATGGCGGTTATAGAATTAGTGTATTTGGAAAATTTTATAAGATAAGAGCTAACTTTTTTATTGAAATAACTACTGGGGATGTCATAACACCAAAAGAAATAAACTTTAAATATTAATCAATATTTGAAGAAAAAACAATTAACATTATGACATATACAATTGAAACTGTTTTAGCTGAGAAATTTGAAACTATTGTAAGCAAGAATATTACTTCTTCTAGAGCGAAAGACTTTTATGATATTTATATTCTTGTTAGTCAAAAGAAAGAACTAATAAATTATGAGGTTTTAGTTGAAGCTATAAAGAACACCTTCAACAAAAGGAATACATCTTTAGATGACATAGAGGAGTCGTTTGAGCTTATCAAAGATAGTCAGATACTTAAGAACAGCTTCAACAATTATAAAAATAAAATGCCTTATGTTAAAGATATAGAGTATGAACATACTATACAAACTATAAAACAAATTGTTGAATTATTTGTCAAATAACAATAAAAGCCCTGATGGGCTTTAATTGTTGTTCTTATTTCTCACCAACTAAAAATCTAGTTGTTTTAAATCTAAGTAACAACACACTGATAGCGTATGATACCACAAGAGCTATCACAAAAATAATTGATGCGTGTAAATATGAATTGATGCCATCAAGCCAATAAATCGCAAAATATATTATTTGTTCATGGAATAAATACATTGGCATTGCACATAACGATAACTTCTTAAATAATTTATTATCCCACTTAACTTTATTTGCAAGTTCATCTAAACAAGTAAAAGCAGCGATAGCACCTAATATTGTTAAGATAAAAGATATTCCAAAGTCACAAAGATTGCCGATGATTCCACCATCTAAAATAATTATTTTTGAAACAGCAAACACAACAATATACATAATAAGCCAAACATATGAAGGAACAATCTTAACAATTGCTTTTTGATTGTCATCTTCTTTTTGTCTAATTCTCATCCCTAGATAAAAATAGATAAAGTATTTACATGCCGTCCATATTTCATAATAATTTGGCATAATAAATCTATTGCCTATTCTCGCAAATGCAAATAAGAACAAAGTAAATAACCAACCTAAAATATATTTATCTTTAATAAGCTTATACATACACCAAGCAAAAATAAAGATAAAGAACAAGACCAATAAGAACCAGAGCTGATTTGGTCCCTGACCCAATACATATTTATCAATGATTGTTTTTTTATCCCACTTATAGAAATATGCTGCTATAGGACATGACCAAACTATCGAGACAAAGATAAATGGCACTAATAAACGTTTTGCCTTGTTTTTAATAAAAGGAATAAACTTATTATAATTATCGCCATTTTCTTTCATCTTATACGCAAAGATATAACCTGAAACCAAGACAAAGGCATAGATATGTAGATTGCCAAGAAAAGATGCTATTTATTTAAGAATTGATGAAGGAATCTTTGGCGGGTAGGCAAACCATTCTCCATTCCAAAACATCAAACTATGATAAAGGATAACTAGTATCATTAAGATTGTTTTTATAAAACGACAATTTTTCAATGTATTGTTCATAATATTATTTCTCTAAGAATTTAGTCATCAATATTTCATCAAGATAAGTTCCATCTTTTAGTTTTAATGAATTAGGAATAATTCCCGTTTCTATGAATCCAAATTTTTTATATAAATGCTTCGCTCTTTCATTAATACTGATGACTCCTAATTCTATTTGTTCGGTATTAGGGTGATTTTTCGCAACATTGATAAGTTCTTCAAAAATAATGGTGCCAATTCCTTTATTCCAATATTCCTTATGAACACTTATACCAACACTACTACGATGTATAGTCTTTTTATGCTTCATGAATTCAATATCGCTATTGGCAATTATTTTTCCATCTTTATAGACAGTTATGATACAAGAATCTCCTTCGTTTTTGCCTTTAATCCATTTCTCTTCATCTTCAATAGTCTTATTCATAAAATCTTCACTAGAGTTCAACAAAAAATCACTTTGGCCAGCGACTTCCACCATAAAAGCCAAGATGTCTTTAGCTTCTTCAACACTTGGAGATTTAAGTATAACTTTTGTGCCATCTTTTAAGATGAATTGTTTTTCTTTGTAAATCATTTTAGTCAAATAGTGGAGTTGAATAATATCTTTCGCCTGTATCAGGCAAGATTGTTACAACATTTTTACCAGGTCCAAGTTTCTTCGCTAACTTAATAGCGGCAGCAACATTAGTTCCTGAACTAATACCGACAATTATTCCTTCTTTTAGAGCTAATTGTTTTGCGGTATTTAAAGCTTCTTCATCACTTATTAAACATATCTCATCATAGATGTTTTGATCTAGAATCTTTGGAATAACGCCATCACCAATTCCCATTTGAATATGTGATTCGATTTTTCTATTGCCAGATAAGACAGCAGCTTTTTCTGGCTCAATTGCCCAAATAGTAATATTTGGATTATATTGTTTCAAAACAGAACCAACACCAGTTATTGTGCCTCCTGTTCCAATTCCTGAACAAAAGCCATCAATATGTAATAAATCATTTACTATTTCAAATCCTGTCTTTTTTTGGGCTATGACATTGGCGTAATTATCAAATTGTGCTGGCATATAATAGTTTTCTTTTTTCGCATATTCTTCTGCTTTAGCACGGCAATTTCTAATGCATTCACCAATATCATCATTGTCATGAACTAATTCTACTTTGGCGCCATATCTTTCAATTATCTTTTTTCTTTCTAAAGAAACAGAATCTGGCATAATAATCAAAACTTTATATTTCTTTACAGCACCAATTAAAGCTAAGGCGATTCCTTGATTGCCACTGGTAGCTTCAACAATAGTTGTGTCCTTATTGATTAAACCATTTTCTTCAGCTTGTTTAATCATTTCATAAGCCGTTCTTGTTTTAATTGAACCACCAATATTAACACCTTCATATTTAACATAAATATTGGCGGCATCTTTTAATTCTAAATGATTGAGTTTTACAAGTGGCGTATTACCAATCGCATTTAATATTGAATCGTATATCATAATTACATCTTTTCTGGCGCATCTATGCCTAATAATTCTAAAGCATTCTTCAAGGTTATCTTGATTGCTTCTAATAAACATAATCTTTCATTCATTAATTCAACATTTTCGTCAATGACTTTACATGAATTGTAGAAAGAATGGAAATATTGAGCTAATTTCTGTATATAATTGCATAATTTGTTTGGTGCTCTAGAAATCGCAACATCTTCAATGACAGATGGGAATTCATTTAGATGTTTTAATAAAGCAATTTCTTTTTCATCATTTAATAAAGTATATGTATCTTGTTTATGATGTTCTGGTGCTTGTCTTAAGATTGAACAAATTCTCGCATGAGCATATTGAACATAATATACAGGATTATCATTACTTTGACTCTTCGCAAGTCCTAAATCAAAATCAAATTGGCTATCTAAAGCTTTAGTTAAGAAGAAATATCTAGCTGCATCAACACCTACTTCATCACATAGTTCTCTTATTGTATAAGCATTGCCTGTTCTTTTAGACATCTTAACTTCTTGATTGTTTTCAACTAATCTAACCATTTGAATGATATCGACTTCTAAACAATCTTTTGGATAGCCTAGTGCCGTTAAAGCAGCCTTCATTCTTGGAATATAGCCATGATGATCTGCACCCCATAAATTAACTAATTTAGTATAGCCTCTTTCTAATTTATAAACATGATTAGCGATATCAGGTGCTAGATATGTATAAAAACCATTCTGTTTCTTTAATACACGATCTTTATCATCACCATAGGTTGTTGATTTAAACCACAAAGCACCATCAGCTTCATAAGTTAAGCCCATTTCAACCATCTTGTCGATTGCCTTGTTTACTCTATCTTCATCAACAAGTTTTTGTTCAGAAATCCAAGAATCAAATTCACAACGATAATATTTCAAATCGTTTCTAATTCTTTCCATCTCTAAACGATAGCCTTCGCTTTTAAAATATGCTAAAGCTTCATCTCTTGAAACATGTAGCCATTTATCACCATCTGTTTCTTTAATCTTTAAAGCGATGTTTTTAACATCTTGGCCATGATAGCCATCTTCTGGTAATTCAAAATCTAAGCCATAAGCTTCTCTATATCTCGCCTCAATAGAAAGAGAAAGCATATTCATTTGATTGCCTGCATCGTTAATATAATATTCTCTTAATGCATCATAACCTGCAAATCTTAGAATTCTTGCGACACTATCGCCATACGCAGCCCCTCTGGCATGTCCTAAATGTAGAATACCAGTAGGATTGGCGCTGACATATTCTAGTAGTATCTTTTCATCTTTTTTTATTTCCGAACTGCCATACTTTTCTTTCTTGGTTAAGATGACATTTAGCACATCAGCCATGGCATCTTTTTTAAGCCAAAAATTAATAAAGCCAGGTCCGGCAATCTCAACCTTCAAAACATTTTCGCCTACTAGATATTTTTCTAAATCTTTTGCAATATCTAAAGGCTTTCTTTTTAATTCTTTAGCTAAACGCATGGCAATATTAGTAGCATAGTCTCCATTAGAACTATCTTTGGGGATCTCTACCATCAAACTTGAATCAGAAACTTCTAAATCAAAAGCTTTTTGGCATGCATCTTTTAATAATTTAAGTAATTCATCTTCTATCTTTTTCATACGGTTAAATTTTAACACAAATTATTAACTTAAAATTGTATTTTGTTGTCTAATGTGATAAAGTAATAATGCTACTTGTCTTCGTAGCTCAGTGGATAGAGCAACCGCCTTCTAAGCGGTAGGTCAAGCGTTCGAATCGCTTCGAGGACGCCATTTATACATAAAGCCTAGCAATAGGCTTTTTGTTTTGCCTAATAATTCTTATAATATAAATGTGTTAAAAGTTAATAACGAGATTAGTAGATTAAGAAAAGTATTATTACACAGTCCAAATAATGAACTTAGTGTTCTAAATGATTTTAATAAAAATACTTTTTTATTCGATGATATTCCTGATTTATCAATTGCAAAAAATGAACATCAGGTTTTTTCTAATATATTAAAAGAACATAATGTAGAAGTTGTATATCTATTAGACTTGATGAAAGAGGTTTTAGATAAAAATAATATCAAAGATTCTTTTATTAAAGATTATTTATCTAGGCAAAATTGTTTAGATGAAAAGATCTATCAAGAATTAATCGCTATAAAAGATAATAAAGAACTAATATTAAAGACAATGTCTGGTATAGATGGCAAATTAAAAGCAATGCCTGATTTGTATTTTACGCGAGACCCTTTTACCATTATTGGCAAAGGTATCGTTTTTCATAATATGCATAATGATGCTAGAAAAAGTGAAAGAATATATGGCGAATATATAAATAAATATCATCCTGATTTTAATGGTCCAACTTATTTATTAAATAGCGATGAATATGTTGAAGGTGGCGATGTTTTATTGTTAGATGATGGCATCTTGGCAATCGGCATATCAGAAAGAACGACATATAAAGGCGCAAAAGCATTAAGTGAAAAACTCATTAGTGATGGAATAATTTCAAAATCGTTATTAATAGAAATTCCATCAAAAAGATCATGTATGCATCTAGATACAGTATTTAATCGTGTAGATATAAATACATTTGTCATCTATCAAGAAATATTAGAAAACTACAAATTATTATTGATTGATTCTAATGGCCTAAAAGAAATAAATCACAGTTTAAAAGAAGAACTTTCACTTTTATTAAAGATTGAAAATATAAACCTATTAATCTGTGATGATTCTAATGAACAATGGAACGACGCATGTAATACTTTATGTATTGGGCCAGGTGAAATAATTGTCTATGATGATAATTTAAAGATGAATGAATTATATAAAAAAGCAGGCATTAAGATTTATCCAATACCTGCCAAAGAATTAATTAAAGGACGTGGTGGTCCTCATTGTATGAGTATGCCTGTTTTAAGAGACTAATACCACATATCAGTCAGCTTGCCATCTTCTAAATAATAAGAATCCATTAAGATTATTTCATCCCATGCCTTCATGAAACTCTTTTTATCTAACTTGGTCACAACTAAGGCTTCAACTTTTTCTTTTGGAGTAGCTTCCGCAATATAATAATTATTATTTTCATCAATGCCGATAATAACGCCAATATGTCCACCAGTATAGGCGCTGTGAACTAAATCACCAACTTTAGTTTTTGAAAGTGTATCATCATTAATCTTTGCAATCTGACCTAGATTTGTCAGATCTTTTATTCCACTTACAATACCGGCACCAATATCGCCACAATCAAAGCCACCATTTAAAATAGCCCATGTCACAAAGCCACTGCAATCTAAGCCGTTATAGACGAACGATTTCACATTATTAGAATATAATTTACATCCCCAGGTTGCCGGTTTACCATTAGAACCGATAAGTCTAGAAAAACGCGAATCATTTAAATAAAGTCCTTTTAAATAATAACGCCCTTCACCATCAATCTTATCAATGCCTTGTCTGCCCCATTCATAACAGTATTTAATCTTATATGGGAAATTCAAAGTAATAAATCTAGCAGCCTCTACAACACCTGCCCTGCTTTGATAACCTGCTTCATTAATACGTGTTTCAAGTATTTCATCTAATAAATCATTTTCTTCTTCACTATAGACTTCACATGGTAGAAGAACTTTATTTTCATCAAATTCATTTGGCGCTTTAATTATTAAGTCAGTAATACTAATATGTCTTATTGCGCTTTTATTTAATAAATGAGCTGTTATAGTGACATCACCTGTTTCTTTGGCTATTAAATGACCATCTTCTACACTTGCGATACTATTGTCACTACTTTGCCACATGACTTTTTTATTTGTATAACCTTCAACATTTAGATCATAGACAAAATCAATTTCTTCATCTTTAGCCAAATATAACTGTTTATTATTTTCAATACTTAACTGCACATAACAGACATCTTCATTACTAAGAGTTTCATAAATCTTATTGTTATATTTCAAATAATAATATTGAGGATAATCAACTAAACCATATGTTGCTTTTCGATTATTTATCTTTTCAAATCTTTCATCATTAATATCATATTCTTCACTATCACTTACTAAAATATAGACATTCTTAGATCCTTCATAATTGATTTCTAATTTATTGTCGCTATTTAAAAAGATATTTATATTATGAGGCTCATTATTATTTTCGTTCTTATAATCTGATTTGATACTTAAAAATATCAACATTGCGATAATGCCTATAATAATTGAAACAATAAAAATGCTGTAAAACTTATTATTATTTTTACGCATATAGTTTTAGATTATGAAAAAAAGTAATCCACAAGCTCTTAATATAAGCATCATAAATAAGATTGAAATAACAAGTCTAAAAAATGAAAAGCCTCTTACTGTATACATGCGATAATTTGTACGATTTTCAGTATTGTAATTTGGATTATTGTAAAACTCCTGACTGGCTTTTCTAAAGAATTCTTCAAAATCTTGATTATAAAAATTCTGATAATTCTGATAATTACCGTCTTGATAAGCCTGTTGTTGGTAAGCGCTAGGATTTTTTATTTGATCATATGCAGCATTAATTTCTTTCATCTTCATGGCCGCCATTTCATCTCCTGGATTTAAATCAGGATGATATTTCTTCGCCAGTTTACGATAAGCATTTTTTATTTCTTCTTCACTAGCATCTCTATTAACTCCTAGTACAGTATATGGATCTTTCACTTTATACCTTTCTTTCAAATTTGGTTTGACATTTTAAACATGTAATTATTATATTACCTTTTCCTTTAGGAACTCTTAAATGTGTATGACAATTAGGACAATCAAAGAAACGATAGTCTTTTCTTTCCTTTATTCTTCTTTTTAGATAGTTGATTCTTTTTTCATAGGCATCATTTTCGCTTCTTCTTTTATAAATATTTTTTGAGAAGATACGAAAATACATATAGAAGACTAATGCCCATAATAAGAATATTGAAATAATTTTAATGATACTATTATTAACAACAGCTGATAATATCATCAAAAATATAATCGGAATAAATAAACTTCTGCTTATTGAATCGGGTCCATTTCTTCCTTGCATAGATCTTATTAAAAATGTCTTAAATTTATTTAACATAATTTAAGTATAAAATAAAAAACTGAATTTTATCTGAAATTGCATCTTTTTATTTTTGACTACTTTAGCATAGTACTATGAGAGATAATAAAGAATCTAGGTAAAATACCTAGATTCTTTGATTTAAATAACGATTTTTTTAACTAGTCATCAAAAGGCTTTAGTGGTGTTTCATCACTAGTTCTAATTATATCTGTATTATTTACCTTGATAATTTCAATTTCAGGTCTATTAACCATTTTGTTACTCCCCTAAAGCAAGCTTTGCTGCTACGTGATAATTATACATTGATTTCATTAAAGATGCTAGTTTTATTTCAGATATATTTGTTGGAGCATCTCTTAATACAATCTCGGCATATGTTAATGCTGAACATGTAACACTTAAGCTACCTTCTGTTCCTAGTTTTGCTTCAACTACATGGTTCTTATCCAAATCAGGAGCAGCAGTATTAGCTATTTCTACATAATATAGATTACCAGAATAACGT